>NZ_JABXEM010000201.1:0-22221 GCF_013372595.1 Myxococcus sp. AM011 | reverse complement strand
CATCAGCACTCCGACGCGCTTGCCCATGTCGATGAAACCTCCTGGGCCCACGACAGAGCACGACGGATGCCAACCCCTCCCGGAAGGGAGGCCCCCCGGCTTGGCCCCGACAGTCCCCGTGGAGACGCGGGTTTGCGTCGGCAGGGGGGCGGCCGGGCGGGCGTGTCTCCGAAGACACGGCGCGGCAACCGGACCACGCGAAGCGAGGGGCTGTAGGAACTACCGCCCCTCGCGGGCGAGGACTACGGCCGGCCCGAGTCCACGGGGCCTGCGTCCACGGGGCCTGCGTCCACGGGACCCGCATCCCCCGTCCCGGGCCCTGGGGTGCCCGAATCGGTGCCGGAATCCGGGCGGCCCGCGTCGGGGACGGCGGAGTCATCACGGATGCAGATGTCGTCCTCGCAGGCGAAGCCCTCGAGGCACTGGTTGCGGTCGTCACACGGCTGCCCCTCCTCGTCGAAGTCGACGAGGAGGCTGCACGCGGACAGGCCCAGGGACAGGGCCACGACGGGAATGAGGAAACGAAGGGGACGGCGCATGGCTAGTAATTCCGGAGATCGTCTTCGTCGATGGACGGCCGCTTCTTCTTCTCGTCTTCCTCGCGCTTGCGCCGCTCCTCTTCGTCGCGCTTGCGCTTGGCCTCCGCATCCGCCTCTTCCTGCTTGCGGCGCTCGTCCAACTCGCGGCGCTGGCGATCCACCTCTTCACGCCGCTTGCGCAGCTCCTCTTCCCGCTGGGCGGCCTCGTCGTCCTTCGTGCGGCGCGTGTCCTGCGTGCGCGTCGTGGGAGGAGGCGCCACCGGCTCGGTCGTCGGAGGCGGCGTCTTCGCGGCCGGGGCCGTGGGCGTCGCCTTCGCGGGAGGAGCCGCGGGCGTCGTCTTCGCCGGAGGCGGCGGAGGCGGCATGGGCAGGGACTCACCCACGGGCCTGGTGCCCTTGGGAGGCGGCGGCATGCTCAAGGAGTCGCTCTTGCCATCGCTCTTCGCCGGGGGCGGCGTGGCCTTCGACTTCTTGGGCGTGGGTGCGGGAGCGGGCTTGGAGTCACCACCGCTGCCGCCACCGCCGGAGAAGGCGAACCAGCCACCCAGGCCCGCGGCGACCGCGCCGGTGAGCAGGCCGATGTCCGCGACGAGCGCGTACGTCTTGCCCGTGTCCTTGAAGTCCTGCGCGCGAGGGCTGGTCTGCGGCGCGCGGCGGAAGTCATCCTCCTTCGAGGACGCCTCCATGCCGAAGTAGATGCCGCCCGCGAGCAGCGCCACGCCAGTGGCCATCAGCACGTAGCCCATCGTCTTGCGGTTGGAGCCGCCGCCGCCCGAGAAGTGCGTGACGGGCTTGTTGCCGGCGAGACGGGCCGTGTCCGCGCCCACCAGGGAGGACAGGAGCGCGTCGGAGCCGGTGGCCATTCCCTCGCCCGAGGGCACCGCGCCCACGGCGTAGGCCAGGTTGTGTCCATCCGTGACATCGAGCCGCAGGCCCGTCACCTGGAGCGGCGCGGTGCCCGTGCCACCGCGCACCAGCAGCGCCAGCACCTGGGACACGCCCGCGAGCGCACCCAGCTCCCGCAGGGCCACGTCCCGCTCCGACCCTTCCGGCTTGCGAACGATGCGGTCAGAGATGGCCTGCAGCGCGCGCATGGACGCGGCGGGGGCCAGCGTGAGCTTCGTGTCACTCTCGCGCGCCCGGCGCTGCTCCACCTCGAAGCCCGGCGCCATCACCGTCACGAAGTGGTCCGCGGGCGTCAGGCCCTTGAGCTCCACCGGAGACACGCCCCGGAACTGGCCGTCCACGTACACCTGCGCGGGCACGGGCTCGGTGCTCACCGACAGCGTCCCCGTGGAGCCGGCCAGGGCCGCCTTGCGCTCCTTGTCCACGAAGGCCATGTCGTCCGGCGGGAAGAAGTTGGGCGAGAACTGGGCGCGAGGGTCCACCGCCAGCACCGCGCGAATCTCCAGCTGCGCCGCCGTGCTCTCGCCGTTGGCCACCTGCGAGGCCGCCTTCATCACCCGGGCGCGGCTCAGGTCGCCGAAGTTGCGCGACATGTCACTCGCTTCGAACGCGCGAGCCGCCGCGTCGAACTGCTGGAGCGCCTTCTGCGTGTCCAGTTCGTCGTACGCCATCTGGCCCGCCTTCATCGCCTCGGCGCCCTCGGCGGCCTTCGCCTCACGCGCGGCCTTGCCCCGCGCGTCCAGCGCGTCGGTGAGCCTCACCAGGTCCAGTCGACCGGAGCGCGCCACCGACTGCTCGGCCCAGTACGCCAGCCGCGCCGCCTCCGTTCGTGATGTCGCATCCAGCGAGATGGCCACCACCGTCACGGAGGACGGTGAGGCGGTGGGTACTGCTCGGGGAGTCAGTCGGAGGGGGAGGCTCGACTGCGCGGCGGCGGGGCCCACGGCCAGCATGCCCACCAACCACCCGCTGAGGGCCGCGTGCATCGCGCGTTTGCTCGAAGGTCGCATCACTCGTTCACCTTTGTCCGCCCGCCATCAAACGGAGGTCTCGCCGAAAAGCAAGGGGGAAGGAGTCCTCAACGACCCTCGGCGCGAGCCGGAGGCCGTGCCGAAGTGGTGGTCAGCGCGTTGAGATACTCGAGCGAGACCTTGAGCGGGTAGTCCTTGAGGGCCGCCGTCGCCTCCCAGGGCGCCAGGTTCTCCGGCAGGCCCCGGGGCGCGGATGACGACGGCGCGGAAGCGTCGGTGGACTCGGCGCGGAAGTGGCGCTGGAGGTCCTTCTCGCGCGGCGTCTCGCGGCCCGGCTTGCCACCGGGTTCGTCCGGCACGACGTAGTCGGGGGTGATTCCCCGCTCCTGGATGCTGCGGCCCTTGGGCGTGTAGTAGCGGGCGATGGTCAGCTTCAGGCCGGAGCCGTCCTCCAGCTCGATGACCGTCTGGACACTGCCCTTGCCGAACGTCTGCGTGCCCAGGACGGTGGCGCGGCCGTGGTCCTGGAGCGCGCCCGCCACGATTTCGGACGCGGAGGCGCTGCCCGCGTTGACCAGCACGACGAGGGGGTAGTTCTTCTCCGTGTCGCGGTCCTTGCTGCGCTCCTCGGTGGCGTTGCGGCCGTCCCTGCCCCGCGTGGAGACGATGGGCAGGTTGCCCGGCAGGAAGCGGTCGCTCATCGCCACCGCCTGGTCCAACAGGCCACCCGGGTTGTTGCGCAAGTCCAGCACCAGTCCGCGCAGCTCCTTGCCTCCGTTGAGGCCGCGCAGCCTGTCGAGCTCCTTGCGCAGGTACTGGTCCGTGCGCTCCTGGAAGTTCTTCACCTTGACGTGGCCGATGCCGCCGTACAGCTCGCCCTCCACGGAGACGATGCGGATGTGGTCCCGGATGATGGCGATTTCGCGGGGGGCAGTGAAGCCGTGCCGCAGGATGCTCAGGAGCACGCGTCCGCCGGCGGGGCCTCGCATCTTCTGCATGGCGCGCCCCACGTCCATGCCCCGCGTGCTCTCTCCGTCGATGCCCACCAGTTCGTCGCCCGCCTTGATTCCCGCGCGCGCCGCCGGGGTGTCGTCGATGGGCGCCACGACGATGATGCGGTCGTTCTTGCGCGCGATTTCGATGCCCAGGCCGCCCCACTCGCCCGAGGTGTCTATCTTCATCTCGCGGAAGACCTCCGGCGGCATGAAGACGGTGTGCGGGTCCAACGTGTCGAGCATCCCCTGGATGGCGCCGTAGACGAGCCGCTCCTGGTCCGGCGCCTCCACGTAGTTGTTCTCCACGTAGGACAGCACGCGCGCGAAGGTCTCCAGCTGGCGGTAGGTGGCGTCGTCCTTCTCCGCCCGCGTCGCTCTCGCGCTGTTCGCGGGCGCGCCCTTCTTCTCATCCGCGGCCGAGGGCCCTGACAGGAGGAGGAGCGCGACCAGCGCCGCGCGCCATGGCTGATGGAGACCCGTCACGTCGGTACGTCCTTTCGCGGTGAAGCTCGAAGGGGCGTCCCAGTCTATACCCAGCCCTCAGAGGCTCGACGCATCCGCGAAGCGCACCAGATGCGACACCAGCTCGTCCGGACGCTCCATCTGCGGCACGTGCCCGAAGCCCTGCACCACCCTCACCTGCGCATGCGCGGGCAGGTGGGCGCGGAACCAGTCCAGCGAGCGCGACGGCAGCAACCGCTCGCTGCCGCCCCACAGGAACAGCACCGGCATGGACAGCTTGCGCACCGCCTCTGGCTCCAGGCTGAGCCGGGAGGTCATCGCCTCGGCGGTGAGGGCCTTCACGGTGGGTGTGTCATAGAAGCGGCGCAGCTCGGGCGCCAGGAGCAGCGCCGGCAGCGGCGCCTGGTGGAACAGTCGCCGGGTGAAGGCGCGAGCCTCCGCGGGTGTGCCCACCTTGAACGAGTTGAGCAGCGCGGTGCTCTCCTCCACCGGCAGCTCCGCGCCCGCGGGCGCCACCAGCACCAGGGCGCGCACCCACTGGGGATACTCGGACGCGAGGCTCACCGCCATCGCCCCGCCCAGCGAGTTGCCGACGACGAAGGCCGGCTCCTTCACCTCCTGCTCCACGAAGCCGCGCAGCACCTCGAACTGGTTGCGCACGCAGACCTGGCCGCCGCAGTACTCGGTGGAGAAGCCGTGGCCCGGCAGGTCCGGTGCGACGACGCGGGAGAAGCGCTTCGCCAGGCCGAAGAACGTCCGGCCAAAGCCGTTGGCCGAACCGCCCAGCCCGTGCACCAGCACCACCGGCGGCCCCTTCCCCTGCCCCTTCAGCGAGTAGAAGTGCACCGATTGGCCCCCGACATCGACTGTCGAGGACTGGACACCTCGCGCCACCAGGACGCGCCGTACCGCCTTCTGCATTCCGCCCATGAGGTCCATGCGCTCGCCTGCTCCTCTCGTGCTGGGAGTCCGTTGCCTCAGGATAACAAGCCGTGAATCACTTCGCCGCAACGCGTCATTGCGTTGGAACCAGCCAAGGGGCCGGGTCGACGGCCTGCCCGCCCTTTCGGACCTCGAAGTAGAGGTACGAGCCCTTGAGCGAGCCGGTGTCTCCCACCTCGCCCACCACCTCGCCCGAGGCCACGGCGGCGCCCAGCTCCAGGGCGATGGAGGACAGGTGGGCCATGAGCGTGTGGTAGCCGTCGCCGTGGTCGACGATGAGCAGGTTGCCGTAGCCCCGCAGGGAGCCCGCATAGACGACGGTGCCATCCGCCACGGCCACCACCGGGGTGCCGGAGGCGGCGCGGATGTCGAGCCCCTTCTGCACGGTGACGGTGTTGAAGCGCGGGTTCACCACCTTGCCGAAGGCCACCTCGATGATGCCGCGCGCGGGCTGGGGCAGCTTGCCGCGCAGGGCGCCGAAGCCGTGCGTGGCGGGGGCCTCCTTCAGCTCTCGCACCACCTGGGACAGCTCCGCGTCCGCCTGCTCCAGCTCCTTCACCGCGCGGCGGGCCAGCTCCGCCTCGCCCGCGAGCGAGCCCACCACCTCCTCGAGCGCCTCGTGCTGCGCGCGAGCCAGTCGCTCCTGCTCCTGGAGGAACGTGACGCGCGCGGCCAGCGAGGACTGGAGTCGCTTCAGCTCCAACGTGGACTGGCGCTGCAGGTGGGCCACGCGCTGCACGCCGCGCAAGAGGTCCAAGTCGCCCGACATGCTCGCTTCCAGCGCGCGCGCCCTCCACACCAGCGCGGCGAAGTCCTCGGCGGACAGGAGCACCTCCAGCGGCCGGCGACGCATGACGCGGTAGAGGGTGCGCAGCCGGGGGGACAGGCGACGGAGCTGCACGCGCAGCGCCTCGCGCAGCAGCACCTCCTCGCGCTCGGCCAGGATGACGCGCTTGCGGAACACCGCGAGGTCCGCGTCCAGGGCCCTCACGCGACGGCGGGAGAAGGCGACCATCTCCTCCATCAGCTCCAGGCCCTCGAGCACCGTGAGCTTCTTCGACTCCACGAGCGCCAGCGTCGCGCGCTGGGCGGCGAGCTTCTCGCGCAGCTCGGACTGCTCCGCCTCCTCCAGCTTCTGCGCGCGCGCTGGGAGGCTGGCCAGCAGCAGCGCCAGGGCGAGGACGAAGGACCGGCTCATACGCGCAGGAAACGCCCCACCGCGACGAAGCTGCCGCCCAGCCCCAGGCCGCACCCCGCGCCCACCAGTTCCATCACCAATCGCGGCTCCACCCACGGCGCCGCCACGCCCGGGCCCAGGAGGAACGCGAACAGCGAGCCCAGCGTGGGCCCCACCAGCCGACCGAAGGCCCACAGCCCGAGCAGCGCCACGCCCGCGCCGAGCAGACCTTGAAGCAGCCCCTCCAGCAGGAAGGGCGCCTTGACGAAGCGGTCCGTGGCGCCCACGAGCTTCTGGATTTCAATCTCCTCGCGCCGCGAATAGATGGCGAGCTGGAGCGTGGCCGCGACGATGACCACGGTGGCGCCCAGCACGACGACGAAGGCCACCAGCGAGCCGAAGCGCAGGGCCCGGGCGATGGCCGTCAGTCGCTCCACGGCCTGCTCTCCGTAGTCCACGCCGGACACACCCGGCAGCGCGCGCAGCTCCTTGGCCAGGACCTGGAGCGCCTCGGGCGTGCGCTGCTCCGGAGGAACGCGCAGCTCCAGCGCCGCGGGCAACGGGTTCTCCGGCAGCTCCGCCAGGGCCTCGCCCAAATCCCCCAGCTCGGTGCGAAGGCGCTCGAGCGCGGCATCCGGAGGCACCAGCGTCACCTGGCCCTTGCTGAGCTCCTCGACGCGGGCGCGCACGCCGTGCGCCTCGTCCTGCCCCAGCTCCGGCGCCAGATACACCGTGACTTCCACTTCGCCGCCCAGCGACGCGAGTAGATTGTCCAGCACCCGCGCGCTGCCTCGCGCGAGCCCCGCGGAGAACAGGGCAATCGCGATGGTCGTCACCGCGATGAAGTGCACGAAGGGCGAGTGCTTGAGCCCCACCGCCGCCGAACGCCAGAAGTACCGCGTCTTCGCCAGCGCGCTCATACGACCATCCGTCGCGCCGCCTTGACGCCGTCCTCGTCGGAGACAATCTGACCGCGCTCCAACCGCACCGTGCGCTTCTGATAGCGGGCCAGCAGCGTGGCGTCGTGCGTGGCCACCACCACCGTGGTGCCTCGGATGTTCACCTGGGTGAGCAGGTCCATGATTTCGACGGTGAGCGCCGGGTCCAGGTTTCCGGTGGGCTCGTCCGCCAGGAGGATGGTCGGGTCGTTCACGAGCGCGCGCGCAATCACCACGCGCTGCTGCTCTCCACCGGAGAGTCGCAGGGGGAACGAGTTCGCCTTGTGCTCCAGGCCCACCAGCTTCAGCATCCGGCGCACCTTGTCCCGAGCCGCCGCGCGCGGCACGCCCAGCACGTCCAGCGTGAAGGACACGTTGTCCTCCACCGTCCGGTGCGGCAGCAGCTTGAAGTCCTGGAACACGACGCCGATGTTGCGGCGCAGGTAGGGCACGGCGGACTCGCGGATGCGGGCGATGTTGCGGCCCCCCACCAGAATCTGCCCCTTGGTGGCCTTCTCGGCGCAGAAGATGAGCTTGAGCAGCGTCGTCTTCCCCGCGCCGGAAGGGCCCGTGAGGAAGACGAACTCGCCCTTCTCCACACTGAGGTTGATATCCGAGAGCACCGGCGGATCGCCGGGATACGCCTTGTAGACGTGGAAGAATTGAATCATGGCGCGGCGCGGGAGAGCGCCAACCTACCACGGCCGGGCGGAGGCGACCCACGCACGCCGGGAAGGTGGCCGGGCTTTCCCCTCCCACCCTCGGCGCCACCTGTGCGACGGTGGCACGCCATATGAGCGAGCAGGCCGCGCGGCGTGCGACGACGGGACAGTGGGTGGGACGCATCGCCGGACCCGTGGCCGCCGCCCTCATCTACGGGGTTCCCTCGGGTCTGCACACCCTGCCGGGGCTGGACCACCGCCCCGCCGCCGCGGCCGCCGTCGCCGCGTGGATGGCCCTCTGGTGGTTCACCGAGGCCGTCCCCATGGCGTGGACCGCGGTGCTCCCCGTGGTGCTCTTCCCGCTCCTGGGCGTCTTCGACACGGACAACGTCGCCGTCGCGGTGGGCCGCGCCACCCTGCCCTTCCTGGACCCCTACATCTTCCTCTTCATGGGAGGCATGGCCCTGGGCGCGGGCATGGAGCAGTGGGGACTGCACCGGAGAATCGCCCTGCTCATCATGCGCGCCGTGGGCACCGGGCCGGAGCGTCTGCTGTTCGGCATGCTCGCGGCCACCGCCGCCGTGTCGCTCTGGATTTCCAACACCGCCACGGCGGTGATGATGGTGCCCATCGGCATGGCGCTGCTCGCCCAACTGCGCACCGCCGAGGGCCGCCCTCTGGAGCACTTCGGCGCGGCGCTCATGCTGGCCGTCGCGTACGGCTCCAACATCGGCGGCATCGGCACCAAGATTGGCAGCCCCACCAACTCCGTCTTCGCGGGCGTGGTGTCACGCCGGATGGGCACCGACGTCGGCTTCGTCGAGTACATGGTGGCGGCCCTGCCCTTCGTCCTCATCTTCCTGCCGCTGACGTGGGCGGTGCTGTGGCGCTGGGCCCGTCGCGACAAGATGGGGCCCGGCCAGGGCGGGGACGTCATCAACCGCGAGCTGGCTCAACTCGGCCCCCTGTCCCGGGGCGAGCGCACGGTGGGCCTCGTCTTCTTCGCGGCCGCGGTGCTGTGGATTTTCGGCGACCCGATTCGTGAGGTCCTCGCCGGCCCCGTGGCCCGCGCCTTCAACGGCTTCAAGCTGGGGGGCAAGCACTACGAGGCCACGGTGGCGATCGTCGGCGCCGTGACGCTGCTCGTGCTGGGGCGCCTGTCCGTGGCGGCCCTGCGGCGCGTGCCCTGGGACACGCTGCTCCTGCTGGGCGGGGGCTTCGCGCTGGCGGCGGGAATCGAGGCCAGTGGACTGGCCTCCTGGATGACCTCGCGCCTGTCCGGCCTGGAGTCGCTGCCTGTCATGGTGCAGCACGGCGTCGTCGCCAGCGCCACCATCCTGCTGTCGGCCATCGCCTCCAATACGGCGACGACGAACGTCATGCTCAACGTGCTGCCCGCCTCGCGGCCCCTCCTGGCGGTGAGCACCTTCGCGGCCTCGTGCGACTTCGCGCTGCCCGCGGGCACGCCGCCCAACGCCATCGTCTTCGGCAGCGGCGTGGTGCGCCTGCCGGTGATGATGCGCGTGGGAGTGCTGCTGGACCTGCTCGCCGCGGCGGTGCTCACGGTGTACGGAGCGACCTGGGTGGCGTGGGTGCTGCCCTAGTCGGGAAGTGTCGACCTCCCGACACCGCGCTCCTGGAGCGACGTGCCACCAGGGAGCCGCGGGCTACTGGTCGCCTTCTCCGGCGAGGTAGCTGAGGATGACCTCGTCGAGGCTCTTCTCGGAGATGAGGTCCTCTCCGAACAGCGTCTCGACACCGACCTCGTTGATCTTCGGCTTCTCCTTAAGGGCGCGAGCGGCGGCGACCTCGGGGGGAAGCATGGGAGGCAGGGGCGCGACGGGAGCGACGACCACCGGCTTGGGTGCGACCGGGCCGGGCTGCATCTTCGCGTGGGCCTGTTCGGCCTCCGAGGCCAGTTGACCGGGCTGATAGTGCCGGACCGTGGACTCGAAGTTGTCGTACACGTTGTTGATGAGGTTGCGCAGCATCTCCTTGTGCTGCTCCTCCATCAACTCCCGGACGACCTCCGCCAGATTCTCCGCGTTGAGGATGTCCGAATAGGACGTCTTCTTGGACGCGAGGATGTTACCGCCCACGAACAGGTGGGTGATGATGTGGGGATTGTTGACGCCCGAGTCCTCGGTCTGGACGTGGTAAACCTTCCCCTTGTGCTTGATGTTGTGGTTGAAGCCGGTGACGGCCTTCTCAAAGGTTTTCGTCATTGCCGAGGGGCGGACCGTACCAGCCGCTTCCCCACGACACAAGGTAAGCGTCAACCCCGCATGTCACGACCTGGGGGACGGGCCCCCAGACGCGCGCGATTCTTGCGGTCGACGCCCGCCTGCCATGCAGCCCACCTTTCGAGTGGGACCGCGACCTCCGTCCGTTGAAAAGCCGAAAGCGGCTGGGGTACGTACAGGGCATGCGGTGCGGTGTTGAGCGGCGCCAACGTCCAGGACTCCACGGATGAAGAAGACGAACGAGATCAAGAACAAGGTTCGCCTCCAGGACGCCCAGGTCCTGGCCGGAGGCTACTCACCCGCCATCCGCGCCATGGAGATTGGCGCCATCGTCAGCTTCATCGCGCTGGAGCTGTTCCTGGTGTACCGGCTCTACAACAACCCGCACGGCGGCCCATGGCTGCTCCTGAGCGCGGTGCTGCTGGGCTACCTCGCCGCGGACTTCGTCTCCGGCTTCGTCCACTGGATGGGCGACACGTGGGGCTCCACGGAGATGCCGGTGCTGGGCAAGGCGCTCATCCGCCCCTTCCGCGAGCACCACGTCGACGAGAAGGCCATCACCCGCCACGACTTCGTGGAGACCAACGGCAACAACTGCCTCATCTCCCTGCCCGTGGCCGTGGCCGCCGTGTCCATGCCGCTCACCAGCTCCGGCTGGGTGTTCTGCGCCAGCTTCCTGGGCGCGATGATCTTCTGGGTGATGGCGACCAACCAGTTCCACAAGTGGTCGCACATGGACTCGCCGCCGGCCCTCATCGGCTTCCTGCAGCGCGTGCACCTCATCCTGCCGCCGGCGCACCACCGCATCCACCACACCGCGCCCTTCAACAAGTACTACTGCATCACCGTGGGCTGGCTGAACTGGCCGCTCAACCTGGTGCACTTCTTCCCGCTGGCGGAGCGACTCGTGACGCGCGTCACCGGTCTCGTCCCCCGCGAGGACGACATCGGTGACGAGGCGGCCCGCGCGCTCGTGGAGGCCCAGGTCGCCGCCGAGGCCCCCGTCGTCCAGGTCGCCAAGGAGCTGCTCACCAAGGCCACCACGCCGGAAGAGACTCCGCCCGTCCCCGTCACCACCCGCCCGTCGTCCTGAGCGGGCCCCACGGGCGGCAACGCCCGTGTCCTGGTGACTCGGGCGAGCTCCAGCCACGCGATGCGCTGGAGCCTGAACCATCGACGAGTGAGGCCCGCGTGCCGCGCGGGCGCCTCCTCCCGACTCAGAACTTCAGGTCCACCTGCTCGGCGGAGTCGATGGGCCGGCCGAGGAACCTCGCCCCCACCTCCATGAAGCGCTCGGGCACATCCGTCACGTAGTACGCGTGAGACGGGCCACTCGCCGTGGCGGGCGCCAGCATCTCCTTGCGAGCCAGCAGCGCCGCCACCGCCAGCGCGGTGGCCTCCGCCGAGTCCACCAGCGCGACGTCGGGCCCCACCACCTCCGCGATGACGCCCTTGAGCAGCGGGTAGTGGGTGCAACCCAGGACGAGCGTGTCCACGCCGTCGCGCGCGAACTCCCCCAGGTACTCACGCGCCGTCAGCAAGGGCACGTCGCCCGTCGTCCAACCTTCCTCCGCCAGCGGCACGAAGAGCGGACACGCGCGCGCCTTCACCTTTACATGGGGATTCGCGGCCTCCAGCGCCCGCTGATAGGCCCCGGAGCGGATGGTGCCCGGCGTGCCGATGACGCCCACGCCGCCGCCCCGCGTGCGCTCCAGGGCCGCCTGGGCGCCCGGCTGGATGACACCCACCACCGGCACCGGCAGCGCCGCCTCCAGCGCCGGCAGGGCCGCGGCGGAGGCCGTGTTGCAAGCCACCACCAGCAGCTTGATGCCGCGCTCCAGCAGGAACTCCGCGTTCTTCAGCGAGTAGCGCGTCACCACCTCGCCGGACTTGGTGCCGTAGGGCACCCGCGCAGTGTCCCCCAGGTACACCGTGCTCTCGTGGGGGAGGTGCGCCATGAGTGACTTGAGGACCGTGAGGCCTCCGACACCCGAATCGAATACGCCAATGGGACTGTGGCTGCCTTGCCGCATGTCCGGTGTCCCTATCACGTTTGATGCCAACGACAGGGTCTCCCCCCGCAACGCGAAGAGGGCCGAGGCACGTGGCCCCGACCCTCTTCTTCACCCCACGAGCGAGCGGGCTCGACTACGGCTGCGGGAACAGCGAGACCAGGGCGGCGCTGCTCGGCCCCGGGAACACGTGACCCGAGACGTTGATGAACACGCTGTCGTTCACCGAGAAGTACTCCGTGCCGTTGCCCGCCCTCGCATACATCTCCACCTCGTAGCGGCCCGGGCGGAGGAACTCGTAGACCACCGGCGCGTCGTTGCAGCCGTGCCGGTCACCGACGATGCCGTACACGAGCTCCCCGGTGAAGGCGTCGCGGAAGTTGATGGCCACCTCGGTGATGCCCGCCTGCGAGCAGCTCAGCGCGGAGCCACCGGCGCGCAGCTCCCACTTGATGGACGCCCCGCCAATCACCCACATCGAGGCCAGCACGTTCTTCGTCTCACCGGCCTGAAGAGAGAACTGCCCGCTGTAATAATACCAGGGACGGTTCTGCCCATCGACGGCCACCAGCTGCAGGTCATGGTTGCCGGCGTTCAGCGTGGGCGTGGTGACGCTGGCGCCCGAGCTGCCCTCCGAGCAGCTGAAGCGGACCCACTCGCCTCCGTTGATGCGGGCCTCCACGTGCGTCACCCCAGCCTGCCCACAGCCCAGCCTGCTCGACCCGTCCACGAACTCCCACCGGATGGCGGCGCCGCTGCTCGAGGAGCGCAGGGTGGCCGTGTAGGACGTCGGCTCGCCGTAGCGGGTGACGAACCGGCCGCTGTGGGCGTACATCGTGCGCTGCTGCGAGTCGAGGGCGACCAGCTCCAGGCTGTGCTCACCCGGGTCCAGGTACGGCGTCTTCACGCTGTTGCCACCATGCCCCGCCGTGCAGTCGAAGCGCGCCCACTGCCCGCCATCCACCCGGGCATCCACGAAGGCCACACCCGCCTGGTTGCAGTTCGGGTTGCCGCTGCTGGAGTTCGCCGGGAACAGCCAGTTCACGTACGCGAAGGACGGCGGGGCGCCCAGCGGCGCGAGGTCGATGTTCACCGTCACGTCGCCATCCACCCGGAAGGTGCCCGTCGCCTCGTACAGCACCTCGTTGGTGTAGCTGATGGCCTCCAGGTTGAAGCTGTAGATGCCCGGCGCGAAGTCGTGGAGGACGATGCCGTCGAAGCCGTTGGCCTGGCACGCGTATTGGCCGTCGTTGGCGAGTCGCTCACCGGGAATCGTGATGTTGACCCCCTTGATGTCGCGGTCCTCGTCGCAGCGCAGCCCGCCGAAGGTCCAGCGGAACGTCGCGTCGCCCGGATAGATGGGTTCGTCGTAGCCGTCGTCGCCGTGGACGATGCAGCCGGTGGAGACCGCCGCCAGGCAGAGGAGAGCAACCAGCAGTCGGGAGTTCATGGGGGGAACCTGTTCGTGGGGTGTTGAGGTGTTCGGCCCGTTTCAGTCACCTCTGACGACCGCCTCCGGGAATTATTCATCCGTACGGCCAAGCAACTTCAAGCAGGCAACCAGCCCCCACCCTGGTTTGTTTGACCCAGTTGTAGCGGAGTGTTACGCGCTCCACCTCATGACGCCCCACCTGCCCCTGGCGCTTGGCGCCATGAACTACGTGGAGATCATCCGCGACGCTTCCCTCATCGAGCTGGCCGTCCTGCTGCTCCTGATGGGGGTCTCCGTGGCTTCCTGGGCCCTCATCGCCATGAAGGCCACCCAGCTGTCCAAGGCTCGCGCACAGTCTCTCACCTTCCTCGACACCTTCTGGAAGGCGTCCCGGCTGGAGGCCATCTATCAGACGGCCCAGAAGCTCGACGCCTCGCCCCTGTCCAAGGTCTTCTGCGCCGGCTACGAGGAGCTGTCCAAGCTGGCCCAGGTCAAGGAAGGCGGCGCCGAGGGCGCCATGGCCGAGCGGCTGGGCGGAATCGAGAACGTGGAGCGCGCGCTGATGCGGGCCTCCACGTCGCAAATCACGGAGCTGGAGGCGCGCGTGTCGTTCCTGGGCACCGTGGGCGCGGCGTCGCCCTTCGTGGGCCTGTTCGGCACCGTCATCGGCATCCTCAGCGCGTTCAATCAAATCGCCGAGCAGGGCAACGCGACGCTGGCCACGGTGGCGGCGCCGGTGGGCAACGCGCTGTTCGCCACGGCGGCGGGCCTGTTCGCCGCGATTCCGGCCGTGGTCGCCTACAACTCGTTCGTCAGCCGCATCAAGGTGTTCGACACGGAGATGTCGAACTTCTCCGCGGACTTCCTCAACATCATCAAGCGTCACTTCTTCCGCTAGGCGGTCGCGACCATGGGCATGGGCGGAGGCAATCGCGGCGGTGGCCGCACCACGATGAGCGAGATCAACGTCACGCCCATGGTGGACGTGATGCTGGTGCTGCTCATCATCTTCATGGTGACCGCGCCCCTCATCCAGCAGGGCGTGAAGGTGAACCTGCCGGAGACGAAGGCCGCGCCCGTGGAGGCCACGGAGAAGAAGGTGGTCCTCTCCATCGACGCGGGCAAGAAGGTCTACATCGGCGACGCCGAGGTGCCCCTGGAGGAGCTGGAGGCGAAGCTCGCCACCAACGCCAAGGTGCAGGCCGACAAGGAAGTGTTCCTCCATGCCGACCGGGACGTGCCCTACGGCACCGTCGTGGAGGTCATGGCGGCCGCGCAGCGCGCGGGCATCAACAATGTGGGGATGATCACGGACCCTTCCACGGGGGCCAAGACGTCCAACACTTCGTCCACCTCGAAGAAGCCGAAGGAGGCGAAGCGCTAGCCCATGCACTCCGCGGTGAGCCACAGCCTGCTCCTCAACCGCTCCGCGAAGGTGTCGCCCTTCGTCATCGCGTCCGTGGTGGGGCACATCGCCCTGCTGCTCGCCGCGGTGCTGTACGCGCGCTTCAACGCGTCGCCCCCGGTGGACCTCACCGCGCAGCCCATCCGCGCCACGCTGGTGCGCCTGGGCAAGCCCCGCGACGCCAAGCTCCTGCCTCGCAAGGAGCAGCCGCCACCGCCGCCCAAGCAGGTGGACGCGCCCAAGCCCGCGCCGGAGGCCCCTCCCCCGCCCTCTTCCGCCGCCGTCGCGGTGCCCATCCCCGGCGTCAAGCCGGAGCCGGCCTCCGCGGCCAAGCCCACGCCGGTGAAGGGCGAGAAGGAAGGCGAGGACCGCCGCAAGCGGCTCTTCGGCGCCTTCGACAAGACGGCCAAGGCGTCGCCGGAAGAAGAGCCCGAGGGCGCCGAGGATGGTGACGCGGACGGCGACTCGGCCACCGCCGAGGGCGAGCGCTACTTCGGGATGCTCCAGGCGCAGGTGCGGCGCAACTACAGCGTCGCGGACACCATCCCGGAGTCGGAGCGCATGCACCTCAAGGCCCTCGTCGCGCTGCGTCTGGGACGCGCGGGCGAAGTGCTGGACGTGAACCTCACCAAGCCCAGCGGCAATGATTTGTTCGACGCGGCGGTCCTCAACGCTGTGCGCAAGGCATCACCCTTCTCGCCTCCTCCCGACCACCTTCGAGACGCGCTGCAGAAGAACGGCGTCAACCTGATGTTCAACGCCCTATGAAAGCCCTGCTCCTCTCCCTCGTCCTCGTTCCGCTCGCGGCGCTCGCACAGACGCCGACCATCGAAATCTCCGGCGCCAACTTCCGCCCGCTGCCCGTGGCGGTGCCCGCGCCCATCACCCAGAACGAGGGCGCCAAGGCGCAGGCCAGCGCCTTCGACTCGGCGTTCAACTTCGACCTCGTGGCCTCCGGCATCCTCCAGGTGCTGGACCGCAAGAGCTTCACGGCCGACCCCAAGGAGGGCATGGCCGCCGGCACCATCACCTTCAGCCGCTGGGCGGACGTGGGCGCCGAGGCGCTGGTGAAGATTTCGCTCGCGGACGACGCGGGCACGCTGCGCGGCGAATTGCGCCTGTTCAACGTGGGCACCGGCCGCGAGGACCTCAAGGTCGCCAAGGACGCGCCGGGCAACAACCCGTCCCTCTTGGCCCACCGGCTGGCGGACGCGCTGTACCGGCACTTCACCCGCGAGCCCAGCCCGTTCCTCTCGCGCATCACCTACGTGCGCAAGGCGGGCAACAACCGCGACGTGGTGGTGTCTGACTGGGACGGCGGCAACCCGGTGTCCCTCACCAAGGGCGGCATCAACATCCTCCCCTCGCTGAGCCAGGACGGCACGCAGGTGGCGTACACGTCCTACCGGAAGAACCGGCCGGACATCTGGGTGCAGCGTCCGGGTGGCGAGGCCCGCTCGGTGGTCTCCTCCGGGCAGATGGCCACCGGTGGCGCCTTCTCTCCGGACGGCAAGCGCCTGGCGTACGCGCTGGCCGAGGGTGAGAGCGCGCAAATCTACGTGTCCAACACCGACGGCAGCGGCGCGAAGGCCATCACCGACACGCCCTACGGCCTCAACACCAGCCCCGTCTGGTCGCCCGACGGCAAGCGCATCGCCTTCGTGTCCAACCGGGGCGGCAGCCCTCAAATCTACGTCATGGGCGCGGATGGCTCGGGCGTGCGACGCCTCACCTTCCAGGGCAACTACAACCAGACGCCGGACTGGTCTCCGCGCGGCGACCTCATCGCCTTCACCGCGCGCGACGAGCGCAACGCGTTCGACCTGTTCACCATCCACGTCGAGACGGGCAAGGTGACGCGCCTGACGCAGGACCAGGGCAACAACGAGGAGCCCGCCTTCTCGCCCAACGGTCGGCTGGTCCTCTTCTCCACCACCCGGGCGGGTGGCTCGCAGCTCTTCGTGATGACAGCGGAGGGCAACAACCAGCTTCCCCTGCGGGCGGAGAAGGGCACGCTCCTGACGCCCGACTGGGCGCCGCTGGCGGACGCGCAGCCATAGAAGTCGCGGCACGTTGACAGGGGGCGCGTGCTCGGGTCCAGTTCCCGCGCATGAGCGCCCCTTTCCGTTCCCACTGGGGACTGGACCCCGAGGTCCGGTTCCTCAACCACGGCTCCTACGGTGCGTGCCCCACCGCCGTGCTCCAGAAGCAGGCGGAGCTGCGCGCGCGCATGGAGTCGGAGCCCGTCCGCTTCCTCCACCGCGAAATCGAGCCGCTGCTGGACGCGGCCCGGGCCACGCTCGCGGACTTCCTGGGCGCGGATGCGGAGGACGTGTCCTTCGTCACCAACGCCACCAGCGGCGTCACCACGGTGTTGCGCTCGCTGCGCTTCGAGCCGGGTGACGAGCTGCTCACCACGGACCACGAATACAACGCCAGCCGCAACGCGCTCGACTTCGTCGCGGCCCACTGGGGCGTGAAGGTCGTCGTGGCGAAGCTGCCCTGGCCGGTGACGTCCGCGCAGTCGGTGGTGGACGCGGTGCTCGCGCACGTGACGCCTCGCACGCGCCTGTTGCTGGTGGACCACATCTCCAGCCAGACAGCGCTGGTGATGCCCATCGCCCGGCTCATCTCCGAGCTGCGGGAGAAGGGAATCGAAACGCTGGTGGACGGCGCGCACGGGCCGGGCATGGTGCCGCTGTCATTGCGCACGCTGGGCGCGGGCTACTACACGGGCAACTGCCACAAGTGGCTGTGCGCACCCAAGGGCGCGGCGTTCCTCCACGTGCGCCGTGACTTGCAGGAAGGCCTGATGCCCCTGGCGGTGAGCCATGGCCGCAACTCGCCCCGCACGGACCGCTCCCGCTTCCGGCTCAACTTCGACTGGACGGGGACGCATGACCCGTCCGCCGCGCTCTGCGTCCCGGAAGCCCTGCGGGTGATGGGGGGCCTGCTGCCCGGCGGCTGGCCCGAGCTGATGGCGGCCAACCGGAGCAAGGCCCTGGCCGCGCGCGCGCTGCTGTGCGAGCGACTGAAGTCCGCCCCCGCCTGCCCCGAGGACATGGTGGGCAGCATGGCGGTGGTGACGCTGCCCCCCGGCTACCCGGTGCAGCCCGAGCCGCCCCTCTACCTGGACCCGCTCCACCTGCGCCTGTTCGACGAGTACCGCATCGAGGTACCCATCACCGCCTGGCCCAGGCCTCCGCATCGTCACGTCCGGGTGTCCGCGCAGGTCTACAACACCGCCGACGAGTACCAGGCGCTGGCGGACGCTTTGGAAGCGCTGCTGCGTTGAGTAGGCTTGCGCGCATGCCGCGATTCGCCACCATCGACATCGGTACCAACTCCGTGCTGCTGCTGGTCGCGGAGCGCACAGCGGAGGGCCGCTTCGAGGCCGTCCAGGAGCGCGCGGAAATCACGCGACTGGGCCGAGGCGTGGACGCCACGCGCCAGTTGTCGGCGGAGGGCATGGAGGCCACGCTCGCGGTGCTGGAGTCCTTCGCGCGCGAGGCGCGGGAGCTGGGCGCGGAGGACATCGCGGTCTCCGCCACCAGCGCGGCGCGCGACGCGAGCAACGGCGCGGAGTTCCTCTCCGCCGCGAAGGAGCGCGCGGGTGTCACGGTGGAGATCATCTCCGGGCAACTGGAGGCGCAGTTGTCCTTCGCCGCGGTGTACTCGGACTTCGCGGGCGAGGCGGCGGGGCCGCTGCTGGTGCTGGACATCGGCGGAGGCTCCACGGAGTTCATCTTCGGCAACCCCGCGGGCCACGTGGAGTTCCGCCACAGCTTCGACGTGGGCGCGGTGCGGCTCACCGAGCGCTTCGTGCGCTCCGACCCGATGTCCCCGGAGGACCGGGCCCGCATCGAGTCGCACCTGCGCGACACCTTCAAGACGCTGCCGGCGCCTCCGCCCGCCTCGGTGCTGGTGGGCGTCGCGGGCACGGTGACGACGCTGTACGCGGTGCGGCACGCCATCGATCCGTACGACGCGGAGCGGGTGCACGGTGGAACGCTGTCCGTGGGCGAGCTGACCGCGCTCGTGGACCGGCTATGCCAGATGCCGCTGGAAGAACGACGTGCCCTGCCAGGCATGCAGCCCAAGCGCGCGGACGTCGTCCCCGCAGGGGCCATCATCTTGTTGGAGTCGGTGAAGGCCTTGGGCCTGGACGGGTGCCGCGTGAGTGACAGAGGGTTGAGGTGGGGACTGCTGGAGCACCGCTTCGGTGCCGGGGCGGCCCGGTCATGAGCGCTCCTTCCATGAGCCTCTCGCCCTCGCCCGCTCCTCCGTCCTCGCCCGCCACGGCGCCCATCGCCCCCGCGGCGAATGCCGGGTACGCGCTGCTCATCCTCACGCTCATCAACCTGGTCAACTACCTGGACCGGTACATCGTCGCGGTGGCGCTGCCGGGCATCCAGAAGGAGTTCGGCATCAACGACACCCAGTCGGGGCTGCTGGGCACCATGTTCATCGTGGTGTTCATGCTGGCCTCGCCGGTGGGCGGCTTCCTGGGTGACAGGTATCCGCGTCGGCTGCTGGTGGCGGGCGGCGTGTTGCTGTGGAGCCTCGCGACGGGAGCCAGCGGGCTGGCCACGTCCTTCATCGCGTTGCTCGTCGCGCGCGCGGTGATTGGCATCGGCGAGGCGGGCTATGGCGCGGTGGCGCCGAGCATCATCTCCGACCTGTACCCTCGAGAGCAGCGCACGCGGATGCTGGCTTTCTTCTACATCGCCATTCCGGTGGGCGCAGCCGCGGGCTATGGCCTGGGCGGCTGGCTGACGCAGCAGTACTCGTGGCACGTGGCCTTCTTCGCGGGAGGCGTGCCGGGCCTGATTCTGGGGGTGATGGCCTTCTTCATGCCGGAGCCGAAGCGCGGCGCCATGGACGGGCCGGACGCGGAGACGAAGCTGCCCTTCATGGTGGGCCTCAGGGGTCTGGGTCGCAACGCCGCCTTCTGGGCGGTGACGGCGGGCTACACGCTGATGACGTTCTCCATCGGTGGCCTGGGCTTCTGGATGCCGACGTACCTGGTGCGCGAGCGAGGGATGGCGGGAGACAGCGCGGGCTTCATCTTCGGCGCGATTACGGCGGTGGCGGGCCTGTTGGGGACGGTGGCGGGCGGCTGGCTGGGCGACAGGATGGACCGCAAGCGCGAGGGCGGTGGACTGTGGATGTCCGGCATCGGCCTGTTGCTGGCGGCGCCGTGCATGTATCTGGCGGTCAACCTGAAGGAAGTGGGCCCCTCGCTCGCGGCGATGGGCGTGGCGCAGTTCCTCATCTTCCTCAACAGCGGCCCCATCAACGCGGCCATCGTCAACTGCGTGCCGCCCGCGTTCCGCGCCTTCGCCATGGGGCTGAACGTGTTGTGCATCCACCTGCTGGGAGACGCGATTTCGCCCGCGCTCATCGGCAACATCGCCGACGCGGCGAACCTGCGCACCGCCATCGCGGTGAACGCCCTGCCCGTCCTGCTGGGCGGCTTTGCCCTGCTCCTCGGTGCGAGGTTGTTCCGCGAGGCAGTGCCACGAGCGCGCGCGACCGCCTGACAGTGGAAGCCATGCCGCGCGATGCCGAGAGGCATGGCCCTACATCGGTCACCTGCCTCTTCCGCGAGACAGGGTCGCTCGCGCTACCAACTGCGAGGGGGCGTGCCGTGCTCGTGCCGCCGAGAGGCGCCTCTCAGCCCATCGGACACCTCGCGTCTTCCGCGAGCGCTACCGCCTGACGACCGCATCGACCTTCGGCCGGTACTCTTCCGCCAGTCGCTCCACCTCGGCGGCCAGCCGCTCGCCATCGGAGAGCAGCAGCGCCTTGAGGCGAGCGCGATTGCCCAGCGTGAAGAACACGTCGATGTCCCGCTTCAGCACGTCCCAGCGCTCCGCGAAGTAGAGCGTGAAGAGGGCCAGGGGCGGCACGGCGACGAAGGTGAGGACCGCCCAGACGGCCCCTCCCCACACTCCCGCGGCAACCGTCAGCGCGCCCCACCACACCAGCGCCACGACGAAGGCCGTGAGGAACTTCACCGTCGCCTGCACGTCCAACTCGGCCTTGCGGCTGGCGGCCCGAGGCACCTGGTAGGGCAGCCAGAAGAGCGCCAGGCCCAGGGCAGCGAGCGGCAGACCGAACACCAGCGCCAGCAGGTTCTTCACGACGAAGAGGACGACATTGCCCGTGCGGTAGACGAGCGCGAGGTCCTTCGGCCCTTCCGCGTGCACCAGCGCCAGACGACGTTGAAACGATGCCAGGTGCGTGCGCACGTCCTCGAAGCGCTCGGGCTCCTGGGCGCGGAACAACTGCACACCTCGCGCCCACAGACGCAGGCGCTCCGCGTCCAACGTCCCGCCTTGCTTGAAGGAGAAGAGCTGCTCGGCGAGCTGCACCAGCGGCAGGTCCGCCCACTGCTCCAGATTGAGCGTCACTGCACGGAGCCCTTCGGCGATGCGCTCGGTGAGCGCGCGCACGGACTCAGGCTCCGACGCGGCATCGGCGGGGAGGAACGCAGCGACGTCGATGGCGGGCCCCACGTCGATGAGGACCTCGCTGCGGAACACGTGCTTCTCCGCGTACGTGAGGCCCACGGGGACGATGCGCACCGGAGCGCCTTCCTTCGCGGCGCTCAGGGCGATGCGCGAGGCCCCCGTCTTCAGCTCCGCGAGACCGGGCTCGGAGTGGCTCTTCCCCTCGGGGAAGATGGTGATGGCGCGACCCTGCACGAGCGCGCCCTTGGCGGCGTCCAGCGTGCCCTCGTTGCCACCCATCTTCGTGGGGTCATCCTGCTTCCGGTACACGGGCAGCGCATCCAGCCCCTTGAGCAACCAGCCCAGGACGGGCAGGCGGAACAGCGGCGCCTTCGCCAGGAACGTCACCTTGCGGCGCGTGAGGACGAAGACGAGGGCCGGGTCGATGAGGCCGTTGGGGTGGTTGCCCACGAAGAGCACCGGGCCCTCGGGCTCGGCGTCGGGCGCATTCACCTTCACCCGGTAGAAGAGTCGCAGACACACCGCCACCACGGCCCGGACGCACGCGTAGAACACGGCCCGGACTGTACCTCACGAGCGGACGCGACTGCTCACGGGTACTGGTCCACCACGAGGATGACCCCCGTGTTGTCCTGCACCACGGAGAAGCCCTTCATCGGGCTCGGGTAGGCAATCAGCCCCTCGCCGTCACGGTCCCACCGCGCATCCAGCAGGATTCCGCAGAACGGCACCGACATCGCGCCACTCTCCGGCAGGAACACCCGGTCATACCGACCGAACACCCGGTGCTTCGTCACGTACAACCGTCCGCCGATGCGCGCGCCGGGCAGCTTCGTCTCCCCCTCCTCCCGAGGCAGCGCAATCACGAAGCTGTAGTTGTACCGGGCCGGCCCTGGGTGGTCCTGGATGGCATCGACGATGACGGGGACCTTGTCGCCCGGCTTCAGTCCCAGCCGGTCCATCTGGACGAGCGAGCCCTTCGGACACGTCCCCTCCGGCGGCATCCACTTGGGGCGCTCCGGCTTCGGCGCCGCGTCCTTCGTGTGGCCACACCCCACCCC
>NZ_JABXEM010000200.1:0-22376 GCF_013372595.1 Myxococcus sp. AM011 | reverse complement strand
AAGAGACAGGCCCCTCACCACCGCGCGCACGCGCCCCAGCCGCGATGGCCCCCGGTCCCACTCCGCGCCCAGCTCCACCTCGCCCCGCCTGACACACGTCACCCGCCCGAGGATGCGCGAGGCCGGAATCGGAGGATCCTCGGCCGGCGCATTGTCCCCGCGCAGCGACAGCACGCCCTCGCCCGCTGAACGGACTCGATGCAGGACGAGCGCGTCGTCGAACCGCGCCAGCACCACCTCACCCGGCCGAGGCTCGCCCGACAGCGGCTCCACCCGGGCGAAGTCCCCTGCCCGCAACGACGGCCACATGCTGTCTCCCCGTACGGGAATCCAGCGAAAGGCCGAAGGTGAAGAGAAGGTGGGGGACTCACCCGACATTGCCACGTGAGTGTATCGCAGCGCTCCGAGCGGCGCGAATGAGTCCCGGGGTTTCCCCCTGAACTTCCAGGAGGTTACGAGGTTGCTCTGGTTTTGAACAGAAGGCTCGGAATGCGGAAATTCCGAGCCTTCTGTCTCAGGAGACGCCGGTAGCGTCCGCCCGGGGAGCGGCCGAGTGGGCCCGCACGGTCCGCGCGATATCGTCCAGGGCCACGGGGATGGGCTCCCCTCCAGCCATCGGCTTGAGCTTGGCCTGCCCACTGGTGCGCTCCAGTTCACCGAGCACGAGCGTGAAGCGCGCCCCGCCCTTGTCCGAGCGCTTCATCTGGCTCCTGAGGCTGCCGCCGCGCGTGTCGAAGTCCACGCGAAGGCCCTCGCGCCGCAGTCGGCTGGCCAGGGTGAAGGCCACGTCGTGCGAGCCCGCGTCCGCCACCGCGATGAACAGGTCCGGCGTCGCGCCGAACTTCTGCTGGCTCTCCTTGAGCAGGAGCACCAGCCGGTCCAGTCCACACGCGAAGCCGACGGCGGGCACATCCGGTCCGCCCAGGCTCTTCACCAGCTTGTCGTACCGGCCTCCGCCGCCCACGGTGCTGGCGGTGCCCAGCGCGGGGTGCGAGGCGATGAACTCGAAGACGGTGCGCGTGTAGTAGTCCAGGCCGCGAACCATGCGCGGGTTGACGACGTACTTGATGTCCAGCGCCGTCAGCTTGCGCTGCACGTCATCGAAGTGCGCCTTGCAGGGCTCGCACAGGAACTCGAGCACGTTGGGGCCCTTGGAGGCGACCGCCTGGCATGTCGGGTTCTTGCAGTCGAGCACCCGCAGCGGGTTCTTCTCCATGCGCCGGTGACAGTCGGTGCACAGCTCCTCGATGTGGGCTTGCAGGTACTCCACCAGCTTCGCGTGGTACGCGGGCCGGCACGTCTCGTCCCCCAGCGAGTTGAGGTTGAGCGCGATGTCCTGGAGCCCCAGCTTCTGGAGGAACTGGGCCACCATGTCCATCACCTCGACGTCCTGGGCGGGCTCCTTCGAGCCGTAGGCCTCCGCTCCGACTTGATAGAACTGCCGGTAGCGGCCCGTCTTCATCCGCTCGTACCGGAACATCGGCCCCGTGTAGAACCAGCGCGTCAGCGGCTCCTGGTTCAGGATGGAGTGCTCGATGTACGCGCGCGCCGCCGGAGCAGTGCCCTCGGGACGCAGCGACAGGCTGCGGCCGGCCTTGTCGTCGAAGGTGTACATCTCCTTGCCGACGATGTCCGTCTCCTCGCCCACGCTGCGCACGAACAGCGCCGTGTCCTCCAGCATGGGCGTGCGGATCTCTCCGTAGCCGTAGCGGCCGAACAGCTCCCGCGCCAGGCCCTCCACGTGCTGCCAGATTTCAATCTCCCCTGGCAGCAGGTCGTTCATGCCCTTGACGGCGCTGAGCGTCTGGCTCACGGGAGCACTCCAATGCGCTGCCCCAGGCGAAGCACCGCTTCGTCCTGCATCACCGGGTCCCACTTCACGCGGCCCGGCTCGAACAACAGGATGACGGTGGAGCCCATCTCGAAGCGGCCCAGCTCGCCGCCCTTCTCCACCTTGTAGCCGTCCTGGTACCGGTGCACCTTGCCCGGCTGGCCCGTGTGCGTGGTGATGTCCTCGTAGGACGCCTTGATGCGCGACACACACGTGGCGCCCACCTTCACGACGGCACACTGCCCCGCCGGCGTCTGGAGGTACGTCACCAGCCGCTCGTTGACGCAGAACAGGGCCTGCTTGTTCTTCACCGACGCCGGGTTCACCGGCCAGAACTCACCGGGGATGTACGCGTAGCCCGTAATCGTGCCCGCCAGCGGCGAGTGGATGCGGTGATAGTCGCGCGGCGACAGGTAGATGGTCGTCCAGGCGCCACCGTGGAAGGGCTTCGCCGCCTCCGAGTCACCCAGCAGCTCGTCCACCGTGTACTCGATGCCCTTGGCCTGCAGGCACCGGCCGTGCTCGGAGTAGCCCACCTGCGACACGCGGCCGTCCACCGGGGACACCACGGCCTTCTCGTCCGGGTCGATGGGCCGCAGGCCCGGCTTGAGCGCGCGCGTGAAGAACTGGGCGAACGTCGGGTAGTGCTCGATGGGGTGCTCGGCCTCCGCCATGTCCACGTTGTAGGACTTGGCGAACGCCCGCATGGCCGCCTGGTGCACGGGCGCGGGGATGGGCACTCGCGTGGCCATTCCCACCGCCGTCGACAGGGCGGACTTGGGCAACACGCGCATCAACTTCATGAAGGTCTGTTCGTTCATGGGGCGTCTTTAATTAACGGCCGGCGTCGGTCCCCGCGGGGGGCACCGTCCCGGTCTCTTGCGGCCTCTGCACCGACCGCACGGAGCTCTTGGGCAACAGCATCAACACCCGTCCTTCTTCGACGAGCAGCACCGTGTCCGCATGACCCGGGAACTCCAGGCGGCAGGCCGTGCCGTCCGTCATCTCCCAGGACTCCCGGATGCCGCGCCCCTCCACGTTGATGGGGGCGCCGCGCTTGAAGCAGCCACGGAAGCCGGCGACCAGCTCGTTCGCCGGGGTGCCAATCTGGGGGCCATTCACCGGGCCCGCGTCCGGAGGACCCGCGTCCACCGGCTCGGGAGGCGGCGGAGGAGGCGGCGGCGCCAGCGTCGTGGAGGGCGCGTTCGGGACGACCTCGTGGGCGCTGGCCACGGCCTTGTCGCGCGCGGCGACGCCGTCCTGCATGCGCTTGCGGTTGGTCTGGATGCGCTGGAGCAGCTCCTGCGCGGAGGGCGCGTCCAGGCTGTCCTGGGGCACTCGCTGGAGCTGCGCCTCGATGGACCCCATCTTCGGGTCCAGATACGCCTCATCCAGCTTCTGTGCGTACAGCTCGCGGAACTGACGGGTGGCCTGCTCGTACTCCGCCGAGGGAGGTGGCGGCTCGCGACGACAGGCCGACAGCACCAGCAAGAGGGCGGAGACAAGGGCCGCGAAGGGCCGGAGGGAAGCTCGGAGGACCTGGGGGCGCACGGACCCGGTTTATTTCATTTCCCCCCACCCTGCCCAGTTTTCAGAAGGCGCCGCGTCAAACGCCGAGGAACAGACGCTTGCCGAAGTTGAGCGCCAGGTCCGCGTCGAAGATCTTCTGGGCGGACGTCTCGATGTCGTACTCCACCCGGACGTACTCCACCGTGCGCGCATCCGTGTCGCAGATGACGAAGCACGCGCGGTTGTCGTAGTCGCGCGGCTGGCCCACGCTGCCCACGGAGATGATGTACTTGTAGCCCTTGCGGATGCCGAACTTCTGGGCCACCACGTCGTTCACCTCGCCATTGCCGATGGCGAACGCCCGGCACAGATGGCTGTGGCCGATGAACGTCACCTCCGGCAGCTCCTCCACGTAGGGCGTCAGCTCCCGCGCCTGCTCCAGCGCGAAGATGTACTCGTACGCCTTCGGGTCGATGGGCGAGCCATGGCAGAAGCCCACCTCGCCGATGCGATACGTGTACGGCAGGCTCCTGAGCCAGGCCATGTTCTCGTCCGTGAGGACGTTGGCGGACCAGTCCAGCGCGTGCCGGGCGGCGTCGTAGTAGTACGAGTAGTCCATCCGCCCCGCGACGGCGGCGTCGTGGTTGCCCAGCAGCGTCACTTCCGCCACCGAACGCACCAGCTCACAGCAGGGGTTGGGAGACGCCCCGTAGCCGACGATGTCCCCCAGGGACACGATGCGGTCCACCTTCTGGTGCTCGCAGACGCGGAGAACCTCGGTGAGCGCTTCGATGTTGGAGTGGATGTCGGAGATGACGGCGATGCGCATGGATGCCTCGGTCGGTGGCGCCGCGTTCAGCCGGCCCAGACCGCCTTCACGGGGTTCTTCTGCTGCTGCGAGATGATCCGCCGGAGCCGCCCCAGGGTTTCCGCATCCAGCGCTTCGAACTGGAGACCCATTCCCGGCGGGTACGCACGGTCCTCCTCTTCCCTCAGCCATACCACCGTGGCCGCCGCCTGTACTTCAGGATCATCCGAAGGCGTCAGCCGGAGGACCGCTCGCGCTCCACGCGCCAGCGGCGTGCTCGTCCGCAGGAAGAGACCGCCCTCGCTCAGGTTCGTGATGCGGGCATACAGGGTGACGTTGTCTCCCTCGCACCAGCAGCGCAGCAAGGTGGGTACCCGTGCTGACTTTCGGTTATCGCTCAACCCTCTTCCTTCCCCGAGCACCAAAGGGTGGAAGCCTAGAGACGGCCTGAATCCACCGTCAAGTTCGTGGGTGGGCAAGGACCCCACCCGACCGTCCAGGCGCTCAACGCTCCAGGGGCCCCAAGTCGTCAAAATGGGTCAGCTTCCTGAATTCCGCGAAACGCGCCCGGATCTCCGGGTGCGTCACCTCCCGCAGGCGCTCCAGGCTGAACTTCTCCACGGTGAACGAGGCCATGACGCTGCCCATCACCATCGCCCGGCGCAGCACCGTCGAATCGATGTCCGACGTCGCCGTGGCCAGCGCGCCCATGAAGCCACCCGCGAAGGTGTCACCCGCGCCCGTGGGGTCGAAGACCTCGGCCAGCGGGAAGGCGGGGCAGGCGAAGACGTGGTCCTTCTCGAAGAGGAGCGCGCCGTACTCACCGCGCTTGATGACGACCCGCTGCGGGCCCATGCCGAGGATGGCGCGGGCGGCCTTCACGACGTTGTGCTCGCCGGCGAGCTGGCGCGCCTCCGAGTCGTTGACGAAGAGCAGGTTGACGCGCTGGAGCGTCTTGAGCAGGGCCTCGCGGCTGCCCTGGATCCAGAAGTTCATCGTGTCCGCGGCCACCAGCTTGGGCGAGCGCACCTGATCCACCACGCGCGACTGCAGCTCCGGGTGGATGTTGCCCAGGAAGACGTAGGGCGTGTCGCGGTAGGCGTCGGGCAGCTCGGGCGAGAAGGTCTGGAAGACGTTGAGCTGGGTGTCGAGCGTCTTCGCCTCGTTCAGCTCGTACCCGTAGCGGCCCTTCCAGCGGAAGGTGCGGCCGGGCACCCGGGTGAGGCCCTCCAGGTCGATGCCCCGCCCCTTGAGGAAGCTCAGGTGCGCTTCGTCGAAGTCCTCGCCCACCACGGCGACAATCCGCGCGGGGGTGAAGAACGACGCCGACGTGGAGAAGTAGGTGGCGGACCCGCCGAGGACGTCCTCCTTCTGTCCGAAGGGGGTTTCCACCGAGTCCAGAGCGACGGAGCCGACGACGAGGAGGGACATTGCGAGCTTCCTGGAAATACAGAGGGGGGCACGGTGCCCTGCCAGGAACCCCGTGCCCGTGCCGGGTACGCGGTTTCACGGCTGGCGTCAAGCCGCGCGGCCGTGAAAACCCGCTTAGGGAGTGGGGATGCCCGTGGCCGTGAGGATGGCCTTCAGGTCGTCGTCGGTGAAGAACAAGCCGCCGCCCACGAAGAAGTCGCGACCGGCGATGAGCCGCTGGGTCGCGGTGTCGCGCTGCTGGGCGTTGAGCATGTCATCCATGCCCGCGACGACGAACAGATGGTCGAACGCCTGAGCCCGCAGCGTGGCGCGCAGCCGGGGATAGCGCAGCTCGTCCGCCGCGAAGTTGAAGGCGTCCATCTTCAGGGTGAGCGCGTCGTCGAACAGGTGCAGGTCCGCGCCCACGCCGCCGGTGGACTCGATGAGACCCACGCGCAGCGTGGTGAAATACCAGCGCTTGGCGAACTGGGCGCTGATCCTCAGGCTCTCCTTCGTCACCTTGCGGGTCTGGATGACCGGGTCACCCTCGGACGGCGGGTTGGTCTGCACCACCTCCGTCGACACCGTGCCGCGCGGGTCGTCCACCAGCTCCAGCAGGTAGTACTTGTCCGGCTTGGGGATGAGCCGCACGGAGAAGACGTTCTTGGAGCGGCCCTGGGCGGCCAGATAGCTGCTCTGGATGCCGACTTCCGTCTGGAGGTCGGTGAGCTTGGAGGCGAAGCGGGCCACGTCCTGCACCGTCTCGCGGACCTCGCGGCCCACGCTCTCGTCGGTGAGCAGCACGCCCGCGGCGCCCTCGCCGTCCTTCACCTTGCGGGTGATCTCCTCCAGGTTGCCCAACGTGCTGTCCAGCTTGGTCAGCGTCTGCTTCAGGCTGGCGACGCTCTCCTTGAAGTCACCCTCCCCGCTCCCGACGATGTTCTTGACGCTGGCGAGCACCTCGCGAACGTCGCGGGTGATGAACTCGATGTTGTCGACGATGCGCCCGACGTCGGCCTGGTTGCTCTGGGTGATCGTCCGCACGTCGGTCGACACGCCCTCGAAGTTCGCGAGGATGACGTCCAGCCGGTCCGCGTTGCGGCGCACCGTCGCGTCCACCGAGTCCGACAGCCGCACCAGGTTCTCGACGATGCGCTGGAGCGAGCCCGCGCCGCGCTCTCCGCCGAGCACCTCGCGCAGCGCGCCCGTCACCTGCTGGATGTCGGAGGTGATTTGCGACAGCGACTCGAAGATGGCCTCCATGCCCTGCGTGTCGATGACCCGGCGGATCTGCCCGCCGTTCTCCAGCTTGGGGGCATTCTCCGTGCCGGGATTCAAGTCCAGCAGGTAGTCGCCCAGGAGCGACTCCGAGCGCTTGGTGACGACCGCGTCCTCGCGCAGGTCCACGTCGTTGCGGATCTTCAGGACGACCCGCGCGCGCGTTCCCTCCAGGATGATGTCGTCAATCTCGCCCACCCGGATGCCGGCGATCTGCACCCGACCGCGCACCGCGAGGCCCGACGCGTCCCGGAAATAGGCCCACACGCGCGTGGAGTCACTGTCGCTCAGGCCGCCTTCTCGCGCGAACAGCACGAAGGAGACGAAAAAAGCCCCCGCGGCGATGACCAGCAGGCCAACACGGAAGGGCGTAACGAGCTTCTTCACCTGATGTGACTCCGAGGGCTACCGGCCGGGCGCGACTCTAACGTTTTGCATCTGGAGTGCCACATTTTCCTGAAAGCGCACCCCTGGCGGGGCGCCCGCCCTCAGTTCTTCCCGAACCACGTCTCCAGGAACACCTTCACCGCGGGGTGCTGCGACTCGCGCAGCTCCTCCGGAGTCCCGTGCGCCACGATGACGCCCTTGGAGAGGAAGGCGATCTGATCCCCCACGTTGAACGCCGAGGAGATGTCGTGGCTGATGACCACGCTGGTGACGCCCAGCCCCTTCTGCGCCGCCAATATCATCTCGTCCACGTAGTCCGTCGTGATCGGGTCCAACCCCGTCGTCGGCTCGTCGTAGAGGACGATTTTCGGGTCCAGCACGACGGCGCGCGCCAGCCCCACCCGCTTGCGCATGCCGCCCGACAAGTCCGCGGGGAACTTCGACTCCACCTCCCGTTTGAGCCCCATCAAGTCCAGCTTGGAGCGGACCTTGGCGTACAGCTCGTCCTCGGAGAGGCGGGTGTGCTCGCGCAGGGGGAAGGCGACGTTCTCGAACACCGTCATGGAGTCGAAGAGGGCCGCGGCCTGGAACACCATGCCGAACTTGTTGCGCACGCGCTGCAGGTCATCGACGCCCATGGGGACGATGTCCTCGCCGTCGATGATGACCTTGCCGCTGTCGGGATGAAGCAGGCCGATCATGTGCTTCATCAGCACCGTCTTCCCGGAGCCGGAGCCGCCGAGGATGACGCACGTGCTGCCCGCGGGCACGCTCAGGTTGATGCCGGTGAGGACCTTGTTCTCGCCGAACGTCTTGTGCAGGTCCACGATGTCGATCATCGGCTTCGTGGACGCGCCGGCTTCGGGTCTGGACGGAGGAGCGGAGGCAGCCATCAGTGCATCACGACGCCCACGATGAAATCGAGGATGAAGATGGACAGCGCGCTGGCCACCATCGCCTCGGTCGTCGCCTGACCCACGCCCTTGGCACCGCCAGACGCGTTGAAGCCCTTGTAGCAACAGATGAGCGCCACGGAGACGCCGAACACGGCGCCCTTGATGACGCCCTCGTAGATGTCGATGGGCTCCAGCCACTGCTGGGTGCGCGTCAGGAAGGTGCCCGGGGAGATGCCCAGCCCGCCCACCGCGACGAAGTAGGCGCCCGACATGCCGGCGGTGCTGAACAGGATGGTCAGCATGGGGACCATGAACAGCCCGGCCAGGACGCGCGGCACCAGCAGGTACTGCACCGGGTTGACGGCCATGGTCTCCAGCGCGTCCACCTGCTCGGTGACGCGCATGGTGCCCAGCTCCGTGCACATGGCGGAGCCGGCACGCATGGTGACCATCAGCGCGGAGAACACCGCCGCCAACTCGCGCGTCAGCGTCAGCGCCACCGTGGGGCCCACCAGGCTCTCCGCGTCGAAGAGCGCGAAGGCCTCCGACGTCTGGAGGGCGAACACCATGCCGGTGAACAGGCCCGTCAGGCCGACGATGAAGATGGAGCCCACCCCCACGAAGTCCAGCTGGGCGAACAGGTTCTGGAGGCGAAAAGGGCGCCTGACGCTCCAGCGGGCCACGTCGAAGGCGAGCGTCACGACGCCGCCAATGGTGCTGACGACGTCGATGAGGCCCTTGCCGAAGCTGGCCACCGACTGGGCGAGGATCCCGGGCTCGGGGGGGGCCGGCTTGCTGGGGGTCTGCGTGGTCATGCGCTCAGACGCCTACTCTTACGTGACCCGATGGAGGGCACAAGCGAAGTGTTCCCTCCCCGGCCTCAGTGCTACGTCACCAGGCGGGCGGGCGACGAAGGGACTACCTCACTTCGGAGCGATGCGTTTATGTTCCGCGCCCCTTTCTTTCCAAGCCCGGTGCCCGCGAGGCGCACCGGGCCGAGAACTCAGACGAACATGGCAACTCATAAGGTCGGCGGCGAGGTGGACGCATACTGCACCCGCTGCAAGCTCACCCTCGCGCACATCATCCTGGCGATTGTGGGAACGAAGATCGCTCGGGTGCGCTGCAACACCTGCAACGGGGACCACGCCTACCGAGGCGCCCCCGGCACGACGGACCGCCCCGCTCCGGCCCCGCGCCGGTCCTCTGGCCTGTCCAAGGCGGAGAAGATCATCATCTCCTTCGAGGAGCAGCTCGCGGGCAAGGACGTCGCCAACGCGCCTCGCTACAGCCCGAAGGACACGTACAGCGTGGATCAGGTCATCCAGCACCCGACGTTCGGCGTGGGGCTGGTGACGGCGGTGCGGGGAGACAAGGTGGACCTCACCTTCCGCACCGACACCAAGACGCTGGTGCACGGCCGTGGCGGCGCCCCCTCGGAGAAGCCGGCCTTCAGCCCGCCCGTCCGGCAGGTCACCGGCCCCGCGGACAAGCCCCAGCTCGCTCCCTCGGATGCCCCCGCGGACGCGCCTGTCGGGGAATCCCCTGTCAACGGGGATTGACCGAGGTCCGCTGGGAGGGTGAAGTCTGGCGGTACTGCTCGTGCGCACCCGCCCGCCGCCCTTCCCGCCGTTCCTCGTGCTGCTGGCCCTGGTCGCTACGACGGCCATGGCGGCGGAGCCCCAGGACTCCGGGTTGGAGGTGCTCGTCACCCCGGCCCGCGTCGTCCTCGGGCGGGACACGGCCGTCGCGTTGGAGGTCCGCGTGCCCTCGGGCGCGGGGCCGGTGCGAGCCGTGGCTTCCTCGGGCCGGTTCTCCGAGGAGCGCCTGGACGGAGGCGCCCGACGCATCTTCCGCTGGACGCCGCCTCCCGTCCGATATCCCCTGGTGGCGGTGTTCGCGTTCTGGGTCGAGGCCGGTGACGGCCCTCCCCAGGTGACGCTGTTCCGGCTCGCGCTGCTCGGCCAGACGACGCTCGACGTGGTCACCGCGCCTGGCGCCACCGTCGAAGTGCTTCTCGGGGACAAGCGCTTCGGCCCCATCCAGGCGGATGCCCGGGGCAAGGCTCGCGTTCCGGTGGAGGTTCCTCCCGGCGTCGCCTCCGCGCGCGTCCTCGCCACCCGAGGCGAGCTGCGCACGGACGCGGCCACGCCCCTGGATGCGCCCCACGCGAGCCCCCGCGTGGTGGTGCTCACACCGGCTCCCCTCCCCTCTGACGGAGGGTGGTTGTTTGTCGCTGGAGACGGCCCCATCGACGTGGACACGCTGAGCCTGTCCGTCGACGGCGCCCGGTTCGAGCCCGTGCCGGGAGACGCCGACGTCGCGCGCTTCCGAATCATCCCCGAGCCCCAGGCCACCGCCGTCACCGCGGTCGTCCACTCGCCTGGCACGGACGAGGCCCGCACCCGGGCCGAGGTGAAGCGCGCGCCCGTGGCCGCGGCGCCGCCGGTGGTGCCCGCGCCGCCCGTCGTCGTCGCGCCTGTCGTCATGTGGCGTCCGGCGCTTCACGTGCTCGCGGGGGCCTCGTTCGCGAGCGGCGACAACACGGGGCCCTTCGGCGTGCTGGGCGGGTCGGTGGCCTCGCCGTGGTGGAGCGGCAGGCTCGCCGCGGAGCTCGAGGTGGGCGTGCGGGGCGCGACGTTCAACGGGACGGTGGGCGCGTTGGGCGCGGTGCGCTCGCGGGTGCTGGCGGTGCCCCTTCTTGTGTCGGTGCGCGCGGAGGTGCTCCAAGTCGCGGCGTTCACCCTGTACGGCCGAGCAGGAGGAGGACTGGCGCCTTTCCGCCATCGACTCCGCAGTGACTTCCAGGCGGAGGTGAAAGAGAGCAAGCTTTCGGGCATGGGGTTTCTGGCCATCCAGGGCGCGTACCGATTCGGGCGCTGGAGCGCGCTGGGAGAGCTGCGGGGCGCCTGGGCACCGGCGAGCACGCCCCTGCTGGATGCGCAGCTCGGCGGTGTGTCCGCGTTGCTGGGAATGAGGTTCGAGCCATGACGCGCCTCACCGTGCTCCTCGCGCTGCTGTTGTCGGCCTGCGGCTCGAGCGCGGTGCTCCCCGCGCCCACCATCCGCTCGGTGAGTCCGCAGGAGGCCCATGTCGGCTATCTCGGCACCATCCGCGTGACGCTCGACGTGGTGTTCCCCATCCGCGTGGACTACTCGCGGCAGGAGGCGAGCGCGGGGACCGGCGTGCGGCTGTGGTTCGGTGAAGTGGAAGCCCCGCTGCGTGACTTGGATGCGGAGGGCACGCTCTCCGCGGACGTGCCTTCGGGACTTGAGCCGGGCACGCACGATGTCCGCGTCGTCCTGGCGGATGGGCGCGAGGCGCTCCGCGTGGACGGCTTCACCGTCATCGAGGAGGTCGTCCTCGACGAGGATGGAGGTGTCGCGGAGGTGCCCGACGGGGGCATCTTCGTCGCGGATGGTGGTCCTGAGGTCGACGGGGGCACCTCCGCGCCGGACGGCGGTCCGACTCCAGGCACGCCGATGAAGGAAGGCGACATCACCGGCTTCGAGTTCGACGTGGTGCCGGAGCAGACCCGGGGCCAGCCCTTCGTCGTCACGGTGCGCGCGCTGGGCCCGCGCGCGGAGGAGTTCGAGGACAAGCTGGACCTCACCGTGAGCAGCTCCAACGGCGGCGTCAGCCCCACCTCCCTGGACATGTTCGTCGCGGGCGTCTGCGCACAGTCCATCTCCGTGAACGCCCAGGGCGCCAACGTGACGCTGACGGTGACGGACCGCTTCGGCGTCAAGGGCACGTCCAACAGCTTCAGGGTGAAGTAACCCGCGTCGTCGTCAGGCCAGCGTGAGGCGCAGCAGCTCCCGGACGCGGCTCATGTCCGGCGGCAGGGGCGCCTCCACCGCGCGGGCCTCCACACCGGGCAGCGCGGGCCACTCCACGCGCGCGGCATGCAGCGGCGTGCGCGCGAGGACGACGTCGTCCCCCTGCCCTCCCAGCTCCTTCTCGAGCCATGGGGTGTCCCGGCCGTACTGGTGGTCCAGGAGCAGCGGGTGTCCCAACGAGAGCAGGTGCACGCGAATCTGGTGCGTGCGCCCGGTGAGCGGCTCGGCCTCCACCAGCGTGGCGGCGTCAAAGCTCTCCACCGGCCTCACGCGGGTGCGGGACGCCTTCGCGTCCGCTTCTCCGGGACGGGCCACGCGCATGCGGCCCTTGCGAGCGGCCACCAGCGGCGCGTCCACGAGGGCGGGCGCATCGATGCGTCCCTCCACCAGCGCCACGTAGCGCTTGCGCACCTTGCCGCCCTCGAAGGCCACGGAGAGCGAGCGGTGCACCTGTGCGTCCAGCGCGAAGACGAGCGCGCCAGACGTGTCGCGATCCAACCGATGCACCACGAAGACTTTCTGCCCGCGCTGCGTCTCCAGCGCGTCCCTCAGGGAGGGGCCGCCATCACGCCCGGGGATGACCGGCACCCCGGGCGGCTTGTCCACCACCAGCAGTCCTCCCCCTTCGAAGAGGATGCGAACCTCCGTCACTCGTACTCCGAGGCCTGCACCACGGAGATGGGGCCAAGCCCGCGCAGCTGCTTCTTCACCGCGTCCGCCTTGCCCAGCACGACGATGGTGGGCGGCTCGGCGAAGCAGTACTTCTTCGCCACCGCGGCCACCTGCTTCGGCGTCACCGCGCGAAGCCTGTCGCGGAAGTTCACCACCCAGTCGTCACCGAGCCCGTTCAGGCGGATGTCGGCGATGCTGCTGGCGATGGACTCGTTTGTCTCGGTGCGCAGCGGGTAGAGGCCGCCCATGTACGCCTGCGCGTCCCGCAGCTCTCCCGGCTTGATGCCGGAGTCGCGCATCTTGGCGATCTCCGCCAGCGACACGTCGATGATCTCCCGCGTCGACTCCGTCTTGGTGAACGTCGACAGCGCGAAGATGCCCGCGGCGCTCATCGCGTCGAACCAGCAGCCGATGCCGTACGTGAGGCCCCGGTTGACGCGGACCTCGTTCATCAGGCGCGACGTGAAGCCGCCGCCCAGGGCCACGTTCATCGCGGTGGACGGGAAGTAGTCCTCGTGGCCCGTGCGGTAGCCCGGGCCGCCCATGCGCACCTGCGACTGCGTCTGGTCCGGCTTGTCCACCACGATGACCTTGCCGGCCTTCGCCACCTTGGCCAGCGGCGGGATGACCAGGGGCGCATCGGGGCCGCCCGTCCAACCGGCGAAGGCCTCCTCGGCCGCGGCGGCCACGCGCTTGGGGTCCACCGAGCCCACCACCACCAGCATGGCGACCTTCGGCCCCATGCGCTGCTGGTGGAAGCGGACCACGTCGTCCCGCGTGAAGGTCGCCACCGTCTTCGCCGAGCCGCTCACGTCGTGCCCGTAGGGATGATTCCCCCACAGCGCCTGGACCAGGGCCCGGTCGGCGATGACGGACGGCTCGTCCAAATCATTGGCGAACTGGGCCAGCGCCCGCTCGCGCGCGTCCACCACTTCCGACTCCGGGAAGCTGGGCTCCTTCACGAGCTGGCCCATGATGCCCAGCATCTGCGCGAAGTGCTCGGCCGGGGTGGTGATGGCGACGGACAGGGTGTCCTCGCCCACGCCCACGCCCAGGCTGGCGCCGACGAACTCCACGGCCTCGTCGATGGCCTCCGCGCTCAGGCGGCGCGTGCCCCGGCGCAGCAGCCGGCCCGCGAAGTCCGCGATGCCGTGCTTGCCCGCGAGGTCCGTGGCGCTGCCGGCGCGAATCACCAGCCGCATGGAGACCATGGGCAAAGGGCCGCGCTCGGCGGCGACCACCCGCAGCCCGCTGGAGGTGAGGCTCTCGTGCAACGTGGGGAACACCAGGGCGCGGCTGGCCGAACTGGTGACGGGCGCGGCCTTGCGAGAGGCCGTCTTGCGAGGCGCGGACTTCGTGGCCCGGGCCGCCGTCTTCTTCGCGGCGCGGCGGGGGGAGGACTTCGGGGTTCGGCTCTTCTTGCGGGAGGCCATGGGAGGCAATCAGCTTTCTGCGGAAGGCGCGGGCAGCAGCGTCACGACGGAGCGCCGCTCGGGGAGGAGGTACTTCGCGACGGCGGCCTTCACCTGCTCGCTCGTCACGGCGGCATAGGCCGAGGGCAGCGTGAGGACGTGACGCCAGTCGCCCAGCAACGCCTCGTAGTTGCCCATGGCATGCGCGCGGCCGTTGTTGGTGCCCAGCTCGCGCAGGTGGTCCGAGCGCAGGTTGTTGAGCGCCTTCTGGAGCTCGCGGTCCGTGATTCCGTCGCGCGCCAGCTTCTCCAGCTCCGTGTACAGCGAGGCCTCCGCCTTCTGCGGGTCCGCGCCCGGCTTGAGCTCCAGGAAGAAGAGGACGGTGCCGGGGTCGATGCGCCAGCCCCAGTCGAGGCCCACGCCCACCACCACCTTCTGCTCGTACACCATGGAGCGGGTGAGGCGGCTGCCCTCCCCCTTCGTGAGCACGTACTGCGCCACGTCCAGGGCCAGCGTGTCCTCGTCGCGCGCCGCCGGGCCCCGGTAGCCGATCATCACCGCCGGGGACTGCGCGGGGTGGCGCACGGTGGCGCGGCGCTCACCGCGCTGCTCGGGCTCCGCGTTGATGACGGGCAGCGGCGCGGGGCCTCGGGGGATGTCGCCGTAGTAGCGGCGCACCAGCGCCAGCGTCTTCTTCGGGTCGATGTCACCCGCGATGTAGAGCATCGCGTTGTTGGGGGCGTAGTAGGTGCGGAAGTACGCCTGGCAGTCCTCGCGGGAGATGTTTTCGATATCGGCCAGCCATCCAATCACCGGCCAGCGGTACGCGTGCGCCTTGTAGACGAGCGAGTCCAGCTCCTCGCCCATCATCCCGCCGATGTCGTTGTCCATGCGGACGCTGCGCTCTTCCTTCACCACCTCGCGCTCGCTGGTCAGCATCTCCTGGGAGATGCGCAGCGAGCGCATCCGGTCCGACTCCAAATCCAGCACCGTCTCCAGCGCGTCGGAGGCGAAGTCGTCGTAGTACACCGTCATGTCGTGGGACGTGTACGCGTTGGAGCTGCCGCCGTTGGACTCCAGCGTCTTGTCGAACATCTTGGGGCCGTACTTCTTGGCCCCGTTGAACATCATGTGCTCGAAGAGGTGGCTGATGCCGGTGATTCCGGGGCGCTCGTTGCGGCTGCCCACGTTGAAGAAGGTGTAGAGGCTGACGACGGGGGCCAGGTGGTTGGCGAGCAGTCGCACCTGGAGGCCATTGGGAAGCGTGGCCTCGTGCACGTCGAACAGGGACTGGAGGGCGGGGTCCGCGGCGCGGGCGGGAGCGGGGGTCTTCGGGGAAGCCTTGCGCATAGGCCCCCAACGTATACAGGGCGGGGCTACAGGTCCACGACACCTTCACGCAGGGCCATCACGACGGCTTCCACGTGAGAGTTGACGCCCATCTTCCGGTAGATATGTGACAGGTGTGTCCGGACGGTGCGGCGCTCCAGCGTCATCACGTGGCCCACCTCCGCGTTGGACAGTCCCTTGGCCACGTAGCCCAGCACCTCGAACTCGGTGGGCGTCAGCTTCCAGGGGTTGTCCGCCTTCTTCTCGGGCGTGGCGGGCTTGCCCTGGATGGACTGGAAGTAGTTCCAGAAGCGACGGGCGATGATGGCTTCCAGCACGGTGCCACCCGCCATCACCTCGTGGATGCCGGCGCGAATCTTCTCCGGGCCCACGCGCTTCACCAGGTAGCCGGACGCGCCGGCCTGGATGGCCTCGTAGACCTTCTGCTCGTCGTCGAACGAGGTGAGGATGAGGATCTCCACCTCCGGCGCCCGGCGCTTCACCTTCTGCGTCACCTGGATGCCGTTGATGCCCGGCAGCTCCAAATCCAGCAGCACGAGCTGCGGCCGGAGGCGGACGATGTCCTCCACCGCGGACTCGCCCTCCTGGCTGCTGCCCACGACTTCCAGCTCGTCGAACGTGCTCAGCACCTTGAGCAGGTTCTTGAGCAGCTGCGGCTGGTCCTCGACGACGAAGATGCGAGTGCGGTCCATGGTCACCGTCGGGGGGGCACGCGGAAGTCCAGCACGTGCACTTCGTGGGTCTTTCCCTTCACGATGCGGACCGGCGTCTTCTTCACCTCACCGGTCGACAGCGCGATCATCAAGACCTCGTAGGAGCCGGTGCGCACCGGGTAGCGCTTCACGGGCGTCGTGCGGCTGATGAGGTCACCATCGAGGAACACCTTCGCGGGGATGTTGGACTCGACGGTCAGGTAGCCGCGCACCTTGGCGGGGGGCTTGTTGAGCGAGACGACCGTCTCCTCCAGCTCCTCCCGAGGCTCCGGCGCGCGGGGAGCGGCGGCCCTCGGAGGCGGTGCCGCGGGGCGGGCAATCGGCGTCGGGTCCGGCGGGAGGACGAGGACGTCGGCGGGCGTCTCCGGCTCCTGGGGCGTCTCGCCGCCCAGGCGCCACGCGGCGATGACAAAGGTGGTGAGTCCGACGAGCGCCAGCACTCCCGCGATGGCGACCAGCCTCCCGCGGCGATGCTCCGTCTCGCGGATGCTCCGCGCCTGCTGGGTGTTCACCCGAGGGAGTTGCTGCGCGGGGAGCGCGGGTGCGGAAGGCGGCGGCATCGCGATGTCGTCGCGCTGTCCCGGGTGGGCCACCGCGGGGATCGGGTCCGCCAGCGTGCGCGGCCCCTTCTCCACGGGCGGCGCGCGTTTGGCGCGGGCGGCGGAGCGGCGGCCCGCGACGGAGAACTCCTCGTCATCGTCGGCGGGAGGGCTCGGTGAAGAGAAGTCCTCCATCACACGCATGCGCGGATTGCGAGCCTGAGGACGCGCGGCCCCCTGCCCCGCTCCGCCACCCTGGGCGCCATAGGGACGGCGCGGCTTGGCGGGAGCGGCGCCCGGAGGCGCTTCCCAGCTCTGCTCGACCTCGGCGCTCCGCGTCCCCTCCGTCCAGTCTCCTTCAGGCAGGCGCGCCTCGGACTCCGGAGCGCTCGCGGCGGACGGAGCGATATCCGGCTCGTAGTCCTCCGGCCGGTACTCCTCGAAGCCGGGCGTCGACTCCACGGTCTCCGCGCGGGCCTCCGTCTCGCTGAGCGCGCGGCTGTAGGGCGTGCGCTGGACGATGGATGCCTCGGGCTCCTCGGCGCCCAGGCCCAGGTCATCCATCTCCGCGCCGGAGATGGCCTCCAGCGAGAAGGGCTCCTTGAACGGCGGGGCCGCGAGGCTCGCGATGCTGACCTCGTTGGGGAACAGCTCGGTGACGAAGCGGCGCACGTCATCCGCGCCCGGCATGCCGCCGCTGGCGGAGAGGAAGTTGCGCAGTGCGTTCGAGAACTCCGCGCAGGAGCGGAACCGCCGCCCCGCGTTGGGCTCCAGCGCGCGGAGCACCAGCGGATCCAACCGGGCGTTGATGCGGCGGTCCAACCGGCTGGGCGGAGGCAGTCCTTCGCTGCGGCGGGTGGAGACGCCGCTGCCGGGAATCACCGGCTCGCGCTGCGTGAGCAGCTCGTAGGCGATGGCCCCCAGCGAGTACACGTCGGAGGACTCCGTGGCGTCCTCTCCGCGCGTGACTTCGGGCGCTCGGTACGTCCCACGGCCCCGGCCCGCGAAGGACTTGCGCAGCTGCGGCACCGCCAGCAGCGCGCGCATCGCGCCGAAGTCACAGATGGCGGGCAGGCCATTGCGGCTCAGCACCACGTTGCCCGGAGTGATGGCCCCGTGGAGGACGCCCGCGTCGTGCGCGTGCTGCACGGCGTCCAGCAACTGGATGATGATGTAGAGGGCGACCGCCGACGGGAGGACGACCTCCTTGGTGTGGAGGCGCTGGAGCGCGGTGCCCAGGAGCGCGCCGTCCACGTCCTCGCGCACCACGGCGAGCCGCTGACGCGCCACGCCCATGTCGATGACGTGGAGGATGCCCGGGTGGCGCACGGACTGGAGCAGGCGGGTCGTCTCGGCCAGGTCCAGCGCGTAGGCGGGGTCCGACGTCTTGGGGTGGAAGAGCTTCACCACCACCTCGGCCGAAGGGGCCTGGATGGCTTCGTAGAGCTCCGCCAGCTCTCCGGTCTCGATTCGACCCGTCAGACGATACGTGGCGCTCATCGCTTCTTTCGCGCCGGGCGGCGGCGAGTCACTGCGGAAAAGACGAAGCCACACCAGACGCACGACTCGCCGCGTCGGCCTGGTGGCAGCTCCAGGGTACAGCCCGGGCAGCGCGGGCGCGCTCGCCGGGACACCGTCGTCGAGGGCTCGGCCGCTCGCCCGGAAGCAGTGCTCCGCGGGCCCGCGCCAGGACGAGGAGCCGCGGCGCGAAGCCGTGCCTCCAGGCGTCGCACCCGGTCCTCGAGCGCGGCGACCCGGGTGGCCAGGCGCGCATGGACTTCCTCGGGAGTCTCCGAGGGCTGACGTCGAACGGGCGAACGCATCGCGGTCCAAGAGCGTGCCATGCCCGTCCAGGGCCCTCAAGGACCGAGCCGCGGACACGTACGCGTGTTATGTGTGGACGTCCCGTGGCTCCAACCCTGTCCCCCTTCCGTCCGATCCCCGGCGGGCCCTCTCCGGACCCGCTGCATGGGAGCTTTCGTTCACCCCTGAACCGCGCGCGCGCGGAGTCAGCGGCCCAGCACGCCCAGCAGCTCCTCGAAGACGAGGCGCTGACGCGACTGCTCACCACGCCGCGTGCCCCCACCCGGGACGCCGTGCCGAGGGCGCGTGAGGTCTTCGTCAATCGCAACCTGCGCATGTCCGGCGTCGAGTTGATCGGCTTCGACATGGACTACACGCTGGCCATCTACCACATGCGCCGGCTGGAGCAGCTGTCGTTCGACATGACGCTGGCCAAGCTCATCAGCGAGTACCACTACCCTCCGCTGGTGGGGAACCTGCTCTACGACCACCATTTCGTGATGCGCGGGCTCGCGGTGGACCGCCTCAACGGAAACATCCTCAAGATGGACCGCTTCGGCCACGTGGGCCGCGCGTACCACGGGCTGCGTCCGTTGAAGTCGGAGGTGCAGCGGGAGCTGTACCGCAACAAGCGCGTGCGGCTGCGCAACCCCCAGTTCGCGTGGAACGACACGCTGTTCGCGCTGCCGGAGACGTGCCTGTTCGCGGGCATCATCGAGCTGCTGGAGTCGCTGGGTCAGAGCGTCGACTACGGCAAGCTCTACGATGACATCCGCGAGGCCATCGACGCGGTGCACCGGGACAACTCGCTCAAGCGCGAGGTGCGCAAGGATCTGGGCCGGTACGTGTTCCTGGATCCAGAGCTGGGGCCCGCGTTGCACAAGCTGCGCTCGGGCGGCAAGCGGTTGTTCCTGCTGACCAACTCCGCGTGGGACTACACGGACGCGGTGATGAAGTACCTCTTGGACGGGCAGTTGCCGGAGTACCCGAGCTGGCGCAACTACTTCGACGTCGTGGTGACGGCCGCGGGCAAGCCGGGCTTCTTCACCGATGCCCGGCCGTTCCTGGAGCTGGACACGTCGACGGAGGAAGGTCGCTCCGTGGGCGAGGCCACGTCGTTGGACCGGGGGAAGGCATACTCGGGCGGCAACCTGGCGCGCTTCGAGGAGCTCACGGGCTACCGGGGTGAGAACATCCTGTACGTCGGCGACCACATCTACGGCGACATCCTCAAGTCGAAGAAGTCGTCGCTGTGGCGCACGTGCATGGTGGTGCAGGAGATTGAAGATGAGATCACCTACACCGCCACGCGGCGCGAGGAGATCGGCACCCTCACCCAGATGGAGATCCTCCGCGAGCGCCTGGACGACGAGGTCAACCACCACAAGACGCTGCTCAACCTCCTGGAGCGGCGGTTGGAGCGCGAGCCGCTGACGCCGGAGGATCGCGAGTCCGTGGAGGAGCAGCGCCGGCTGTTGAAGGCGGAGCTGGACAAGATGCGTCGCGCGCTGAAGGACGCGACGGGCATCGCCGACACGCTGGAGGAGGACGTCGAAGAGGGCTTCAACCCGTACTGGGGCCTGCTGTTCAAGGAAGGCAACGAGAACAGCCGCTTCGGCTACCAGGTGGAGCAGTACGCGTGCCTCTACACGAGCCGCGTCTCCAACTTCCTGCACCACTCGCCCATGCAGTACTACCGCTCGCCGCGAGATCAGATGCCGCACGAGCAGGCCGGCGCGCTGTCCGCGCGACTGTCTCCCATGGGTGGAGAAGGGCCGCCCAAGGGCGCTGGGAAGGACTGAAGCGCCCTCCCCTCCGCGCACCCGCTACCGGACGGGTGCGCGGGTGCCGAGGAAGGCCATGGCGGTGTGGCGGACGTCGCTGTTCGGGTCGTTCTGCCCCGCCCAGGCGAGGATCTCCGCGACGCCCGGAGCGTTGCGGAGGTTCGTTCCGAGCAGGCGCACTGCTTCGATTCGCACCGCCTCCACCGCGTCCTGGCGAATCACCTGCGCCAGGGCCGGAATCTGGGGTGCCAGGGCGCGGAAGCTGGTCGCGAAGATGGCCGCGCGACGCACCTCCGGGGCCATGTCGCCCAGCATGACGGCGGACACCATCCGGTCCGCGTCAGGGCCTGGAATGAGTCGCAGCGCCTCCGCCGCCGCCTCGCGGACGATGGGCGATGGATCTCTCAGCGCTTCCTGGAGCGTGGGCAGCACCCGCACATCGGCGGTGTTGGCCAGCGCGCGGAGCTGGAGCGCACGCGCCTGAGGTGTCTGCGCGGTCGCCACGGATCGCATCAACTCCCTCATCAGTGATTCTCCCTGCGCCCCTCCCTGGGCCAGGGCGTTCCTCGTCGCATTGCCCAGGGCCAGCGTCGCGGTGCCGCGAAGCTCCTGTTGGGTACTGCCCGAGAGGGCTCGCAGTGCATCGATGCCCTCGGCCGTCGGGGCCTCCGCCGCGCCGAGCGCCGCCGTTGCATCGACTCGGACGGGCAACGCCAGGGTGCCATCGCTCGCGACCTGGCCCAGGGCTCGGACCGCCTCGGGCGTGCTGGCGGCCGACAGCGCGCCGAGCATGCTGCTGTAGGTGTTGCGATCCTCCTCGCCTCGGAGCTGTCCGGGGACGGCCAATGCCGACGCCGGCTCCAACTGGAACAGGGCCTTCAGTCGCGCCATGAGCTGGGCGGTGGCCTGTCCATTCGCGCCCTCCTCCCGAGGAAGCTGTCGGAGCTTGCCGGCGAGGTCCTCCAACCGGGCGCCCGCGACCTGTCGCCGCAGCTCCTCGCGAGGATCCGCCGGAGCGAACACCTGCGTGGCCAGCGACGCCTTCCCCAGGTGCTTGCGTCTCGCGTCGAGCATGCCGATGAGCGTGGGCACGCGACGTACGGACGTGCGCAGCAGGGATACCTGGACCTCGCCCAGGATGGGAGGCGCCCCGTCATTCGAGTTCAGCTCCAGTCGCTCCTGGCCCTCGAGCGACTTCGGCCAGAGCTCGTCCCCCAGGATGATGGTCGTGCGGGAGCGGGTCGCGACCTGGACGGAGGCGGCAATCGCGCGCAGTCCCTCGGGGGACGCCAGCCGGAGGTAGCGCGCCTTGGACTTCACATAGGGCTGGCCGGCGGAGCCCTGGTAGTCCGCGACGTATTGCCCGGTCACATCCAGTTCCTGGGCCTGCCAGGTGTCCTGGGGCGCATCCGGCATGACGAACTGGGTCGACGCGACGAGCGAGCGCAGGAAGTTCTGCGCCACGGGATTCACGCCCAACTCGAAGTATGTCACCAAGGCCGCTCCCTGCGCGTTGAGCGTCACGTAGAACGGCTGCTGGAGGTGGCCGAGCATCTCCGGGCGGCGCTTGTCGTCCAGTGAGTCCTGTCCCTCGGACTCGAAGGTGATGCTCCCCGCGCGCACCAACACCTGAAGGTCCACCTGGTCGCCGTGGACGCCCACCACGCCCAGGCTCAGCTCGCCCGTCAGGCCCATGCGCACGGTGGGCGGCGCATTCCGGGCGGGCTGACCGAACGAGAGCCGCTGCTCGGTGGAGACGGTGTAGACGAACTGCGTGCCAGGAACCCACGCGCGTCGCCACCGGTCCGTGGACGTGGGGATCGGAGCAGGCATCGGCGGCGGCATGGGTGCCGAGGGACGTGGGGACACGGCGACTTCGGCGGGGGGATGGGGCTGCGACGCTTCTTTCCTGGCGAGGAGCGCGACGAGTCCCAGGGCGAGGACGAGGAAGACAGTGGCTGTAAGCCAGTGGCGACGGGGCACGGGAGGTCCTGGAGGAAGCGAAGGGAGTCCGGCGGCGAGGTCCACCGCCGGGAGTGATGCGAGGAGACCGCGTCACGTGGCGCGGTCTCCTACATGGGCCATTGCGGCCTGCTTCGAACTAGAGGCAGGGCATGGGGCGCAGTCCCTCGCCCGCCACCGTGG
>NZ_JABXEM010000001.1:0-194824 GCF_013372595.1 Myxococcus sp. AM011 | reverse complement strand
GGTGTAGACCCCCAGGGCCCCGCGCCAGCCATGGCTCCGGGGAACGCGGCCCCACCGCTCCGGTTGGACAACACCGCCGCCCTCACGCACGGCGTCCCCCCGGGGTTCGTGGGGAGTGCCCTCGATAACGGCCGCCTTGGTTCCGCCTATCACCGTGAGGGGCCCAACGGGCGCTACCACCGCCCCGCCGACACGCGAGGAGGGGGCGCCCTGGGGGTCTACACCCGCGCGCAGGGTACGCAGCAGGACGGCTGGCAGGCGCAAGGCTACGGTGTCGGTAGCAATCCGAACAATGTGCAGATGGTGCTCAGCCCCAACCTGCTCCAGAACAGCAACAGGTGGCGCGCCTCGACCACCGACAACGGCGGCCGGGTGCCTGGCTCCAGAGTGGCGGACCAGGCCGGCCTGCCCGCGGGCAATCCCCTCCAGCGCTCGCCACTTTGGTCGCGGCAGTCCGAGGCCTCCCGCAACGACAACTTCAACAGGACGGTGAATGGCCCCAATCCCTCCCACAACAACGAGCAACTGCACTGGCAGCACATCCCCCTGCAGGGCAACCTCCGGGGGATGGTCACGACGTCCCAGGACTCCTTCGATACCGTGATGCGGCAACCCGGGGCATTGCGCAGCGGGCTGCGACTGCCCGGTGGCCCCAATGGCATCCAGGGCCTGGGGTACGTCAACGTCGGCAACGAGCGAGTCCCCGTCGTACAGACCGCGCCCAACTCCTCCCAGGCGAGCGCCCTCCGCCACGCGGGCATCTCGGATCCAGAAGGCAAGGTGCGGTAGGTCCGGACGCCACACCGGCCCGGCCAGCCTGGAGCGATGCCACCACCGGAATGGGTGGCTGGCATCGCTTCAGCCAACGCTCTCACTGGAGGAGCAAAGACGCGGGAGGCAGTGGAGGCCCCTCCCGAATCATCGAAGGAGGCGCGCGAGCGCACTCCGAAGGTCGGCGACACATCGGGCCTCGGAGGCTGTCGGTACCGTTGCGTTTCCAAGACGAGACTCAAGCCGCCGCATGGGCATCTCGTCAGACTGCTCGCAGGACGAGCTGTGTAATCTCCGCGGGAGCACCGAGTCGCATGGGAGGCCCCGAGAAGCCCGTGCCGCTGCTGACGTAGACCCAGGTCTCGCTGAACCTGGCGAGCCCGGCGACCACCGGTTGCCCCAAGCGCAGGAGCCAACCCATCGGCCACATCTGCCCTCCGTGGGTATGCCCCGACAACTGCAGGTCGACTCCGTGCCGGACAGCTTCGTGGATGGCCTTGGGCTGGTGCGCCAGAAGAATCAACGCCCGGCGCGTGTCCCGACCCGCCACGGCCCCTGGGAGGTCTACCCGGTGGCCGATGTCGAAGTGGGCGGACTCGTAGTCGTCGATACCCGCCAGGTGAAGAACCTGCCCATCGCGCTCCAGCTCCACGTACTCGTTGCGCAGGACTCGCACGCCGAGCTGGCCGAGGTGCTCGCACCACCGACTCGCATCCGCGTGGTACTCGTGATTGCCCGTGACGAAGTAGGTGCCGTGCGTGGAGCTGAGGTTCGCGAGCGGCGCGACATGCCGCGCGAGGTCTTCGACGCTTCCGTCCACCAAATCCCCCGTGATGGCCACGACGTCCGGGGCCAGCTCATTCACCGTCCTCACGACGTGCTCGACGAAGTCCCGCCCGATCATCGGCCCGATGTGCATGTCCGACAGTTGAACGATGCTCAGTCCATCGAGTTCGGGTGGCAGCTTCCTCAGCGGAACCTCCACCCGCTTGACGCGAACCCTCCGGCCTTCTCGAAGCCCCCAGCCGCTGGCGACCAGACCGGCCGTCACCGCGACCAACGCGCTCATGCGCGCCAACGCCTGCCGGCGGCCCGCATCCATCGGTTCGGAGCCCATGAGCGAGAAAGAAGCGCCGACCCGCAGCACGTCCGCCACCACGAGAGACATGAGCAACAGCGTGGACACGCCAATCCACACATAGACCGGCGTGAGCCACCACACGGACCACTCGGGAGGCACCAGGCGGCTCGCGAACACGCCCACGGGAATACTGACGGCGAGGACGACCAGGCTCCAGGTCAGCGTCCACGCGGCCGGCTTGGGGAGGCCGACATCCCGGACCAGCCGCACCCACAAGTAGTAGTGCTCGAATGCGAGCCATCCAACGCCGAGCAGCAGAAACCCGCTCAGCGACGTCCATGCCTCACCGAGCTTGCTCATGCCGACCGGGCCAGTGCGACCGCTCCCGCCTCGAGCGTGCCGCCGACGGGCACTTCGTCCTGATACTGCGCCTCGCCTGTGACGAGCGGGGCGAGCCTGGCGATGAGCGCCTGGGACCGCAGGCTCGAGAAGTTCGCGGCGTGCGCCTCCTTCGTGGTCCACCCCTCCGTGACGTGGACGACGTCCGGGTTGCTCGCGGAGCGCCCCACCCGATAGAGGACGCAGTCCTTGTTGGTGACAAGGCCTGTGTCACTCACCGCGGTGAGCAACAAGGCCACCAGCTCATCGCCTCGTCCCGGGGCAGCAGTCATTGTCGCCCGGAACCCGAACGTTGCCTTCATGTCGACCTCTTGGATTGCCGCGATTCGCGCGGCGTTGATGGTCCCAAGGTACGCGCGGCCGACCGGACGCTCCACCATGCGGGGTCCATATTTCTTTTGTTAGAGTCCGGCCATGACCGACCCACTCACGGAAGTCATCACCCTCCTCCAACCACGCGCCGTCTTCTCGAAGGGCATCAGCGGAGCGGGCCGCTGGGGGGTTCGCTACTCGGAATTTGGTCAGCCGAGCTTCAGCGCCGTGCTCGAAGGGAGCTGCCGACTCGCTGTCGACGGCCAGCCCGTCCTCACGCTCCAGGCGGGCGACTTCGTGCTCATGCCGGCCACGCCGGGCTTCACCATGTCCGGCTTCGAGCCGGTGGTGCCCGAGCGCATCGACGCCAAGGCGGCGTCCTCTTCGAAGGGTTCGAGGGGTGAGGTGCGCTACGGCACGCGCGGCGGCCGTCCCGACGTGCGCACGCTCGGCGGCTACTTTGTCTTCGACTCACCCGACGCGGCCCTGATGGTGTCGTTGCTGCCGGCCCTGGTGCACGTGCGCGGCGTGGAGCGGCTCTCGACGCTGGTCCAACTCGTCCGCGACGAGGCGAGCGACCAGCGCTCGGGCCGTGAGCTCGTGCTCACACGTCTCGTGGAGTTGCTGCTCATCGAGGCGCTGCGGTCGACCGCGAGCGACGACGCGCCTCCGGGGCTCCTGCGCGGCCTGGCGGATGCGCGGATCGCCCCCGCGATACGGCAGATGCACGCTCACCTCACGCGGTCATGGACGGTGGCACAGCTCGCGAAGAGCGCGGCGCTCTCGCGCTCGGCCTTCTTCGATCGCTTCACGCGCACCGTGGGCCTGCCCCCGATGGAGTACCTGCTGGACTGGCGGATGGCCGTTGCGCGGGGGCTGCTCCGCCGCCGGGAGTTCGCCATCAATGAAGTCGCCGAGCGCGTCGGGTACAGCTCGGCGAGCACCTTCACCACGGCGTTCAGTCGGCGCGTGGGCCAGTCTCCGGGACGCTATGCGCGGGCGAGCTAGGCGGCCTGCCCCCGCGGAAGCGGGCCGTGCCGCCTCGAGAGGTGCCTGCGCCTACTTCGCCCCGCTGGCCGCCGCGTCGACCCGCGTGTCCTCGGCAATCCAGTTCACCTCCCAGGTCTTCCCGCCGTCTTCCGAGAAGGCCTGCTCGAAGCGGACTGAATCAGGCGTCACGTCCGAGATGACGAAGCGCACCAGGATGGCGCGCCCGTCGAGCCGCTCCTGGGCGTAGAACTCACCGCGTCCGTCCTTGAACTCGCCCACGGTCGGCACGGCGAGGGTGCCATCGCGGCTGCTCGCGAAGTGCAGGCTCCACTGGCGCGTCTGAGGGTTGTACAGGCGCAGGTTCAGGCCCTCGAAGCGCCCACCCTCCCCTTCCGCCACGAGCTCCACGAGGTTGCCGCGGCCGTTCCACACCTTGCGCACGACGGTGGTGCCCTTCATCTCCACCCAGGTGTTCGAGCCCGTCAGCGGACGCAGGCGCCGCTTCAACTGCGTGCGCCAGGTGCCAATCTCGAAGTCGAAGTCGCGCTGGCCATCGCGCCGGGCTGGCGCGGAGGCCGCGCGCTCCTGGGCAAGCCCTGGGAGCGGGGACAACGCGAGTACGGGCAAGCAGGCGAAGAGCAGCGGCCGGAGCAGGTGGAGGGGGTTCATGCACGCGAAGCTAGAGGCGTGCGCGCCGCCCCGCTGTCAGGAACCTGCGCGGACCCGCTGCAGCTCCGCACGCAGGCGCGCGGGGCTGCTGCCCAGCACCTGGCGCACGCTCTGCGAGAGGTGGCTGTGGTGCGAGAAGCCCAGCTCCAGCGCGAGCCGCGCGAGGTCCCGCTCGCCCTCCGCGAACCGCTGCAGTGCCGTGAGCACCCGCAACTGGCGGCGGTAGGCGCGCAGGGACAGCCCCGTCTCCGCGTGGAAGAGGCGCATGAGGTGGAAGGGCGAGCAACGGGCCTCCCGCGCCACGGTGTCGAGCGAGAGGTTCGCCGAGAGCTGGGCCGCGAGCAGCGCGCGCACGCGTCCGACCGTGCGGCGTCGTGCGCCCCGGTCTCCGCGCGCGGGGGCCTCCGCGCGCTGCCTGGCCGAGGCGGCCACCTCGAGCAACGCGAACACCGACTCCTCACGCGAGAGCCGGTCTCCAGCCGGGTCGCGCAGCGCGGCACACACACGCGCGTGGCGCAGGTGCACCGCGGCGCTCAGCCCCAGCTCCGGATGGTCCGGGCCACGCCGTCCCCACAGCTCGTCGAAGAGCGAGGGTGCGAGCTTGATGACCGTCGCATCGTCTCCCTCCGCGCCTGGATGGCCGACCCGGTAGTCCACGCGCGGGTGATGCAGCAGCGCGGTGCAGGGGTCGGCGACGAAGCGCCGAAGCCCCCGGTGGTAGCTGAAGCAGCCGCGGCGCAGCAGCACCAGGTGTCCCGGGTCCCCGCCCCGCTCCTCCGCGGGCCCCGCGCGCGGATGCCGGCAGCGCGAGTCGAGCACGCGGAACTGCTCGGACTCGAGGAGGGTCAGCAGTTGGGCCATGGGTCTCCACCATCCTCCCTCGCGGGGCGCGTGGGAAGCCCGCCGGCGGGCCCACGCCTCGCGCACGGCGCGCAGGCCCTTCGCCAAGTCCAGCCGCCAATGATTGGGAGGTCCAGGAGCACCTCCCCGAGGCAGGGGGTACTCAGAGGAAAGAGAGACAGGAGTCCCCGTAGAGTCTCGCGCTCCTCGACGGGCAAGCCTCCGCACGCACGGGCGGGGAGGACGTCGTTCCGCCGAGGACTCCTCCACCCCACGTGCGCAAGAGAAGAACATGCAAGGAGTCTCCATGATTGCGAGAAGTATCGTCCTGGCAGCGGGATGTGCGGCCCTCGTGTTCGGGTGTGCCGAGCCACCTCAAGAGACACAGGAGATCGTCGGCAACCTGGTCAAGGCGGGCTTCCCCGCCGCCGACATCATGGTCGTCGAAGGGAAGGTCTACGTCGGGCGGGACGCCGAGGTGTCCCTGGCGGCGTCGCGCGAGATGCTCCAGGCCGGTGACACTCCCGAGGAGCAATACCGGACCACCAACCTCGTCAGCTCGTCGCTGGCGAAGATTTGCATCAACGGTTCGACGTTCACCGGTGCGTTCAGCACGGCGCTCGATCTCGCCATCCAGAACTACGACGAACTCCCCCTCACGTTCGCCATGGGGCGGGCGCCGAGCGCTGACTGCGGTTTCACCATCAATGCCGTGATTGACCCGAACATGAATGGCGGCGTCGCCGGGTTCCCGTCGAACGGTAATCCGTATGGGCAGATCACCATCGGTGGCCAGCTCAGCCAGTACGGCGTGGATGTCATCGAGCACGTCATCACGCACGAGATTGGCCACACCCTCGGGTTCCGCCACTCGGACTACTACAACCGCGGCATCAGTTGCGGCAGTGGCGGCAACGAGGGCGACGCCGGCGTCGGCGCGATTCACATCCCGGGCACGCCGACCACGGCGGCTGTCGGCGCCTCCATCATGAACTCCTGCTTCCGCTCGGTGGAAACGGGTGAGTTCACGTCCGGCGACATCACCGCGCTGAAGGAGTTGTATTCCCCGCCCCGTCCCGATGGGTACCTCGTCGGCGACTGGGAGAACGACGGGCGGTCGAACCTGGCGACGCGATTCGGCCCTTGCGTCTTCATGGACACCAACTTCGACGGTGTCGCGGATCGCACGCAGTGCTTCGGCAATGGCGGGAGCGAAGACCAGTACCTCGTCGGCGATTGGGACGGTGACGGCCGGTCGAACCTGGCCGTCAGGCGCGGCAGTTGTGTCTTGATGGACACCACCTTCGACGGTGTTCCGGAGGCCACGCAGTGCTTCGGCAATGGCGGGGGCGAAGACCAGTACCTCGTCGGGGATTGGGACGGTGACGGCCGGTCGAATCTCGCCGTCAGGCGCGGCCGTTGCGTCTTGATGGACACCAACTTCGACGGAGTTCCGGAGGCCACGCAGTGCTACGGCGATGGAGCGAGCGAAGACCAGTACCTCGTAGGCGATTGGGACGGTGATGGCCGGTCGAATCTGGCCGTCAGGCGCGGCAGTTGCGTCCTGATGGACACCAACTTCGACGGTGCCGCGGATATCACGCAGTGCTTCGGCAATGGCGCGAGCGAAGACCAGTACCTCGTCGGCGACTGGGACGGTGACGGCCGGTCGAATCTGGCCGTCAGGCGCGGCGGTTGCGTCCTGATGGACACCACCTTCGACGGTATTCCGGAACGCACGCAGTGCTACGTCCGCTGAACCCAGCCATGACAACGCGCCTGCGCGCCCGCGGGTGAGGCGCGCACGGTCGCGCGGTGCATGTCATGGAGACGTGGGCGGAGCCGCCGAGGAAACTGCCTGGCGTCGAGGTTCGGGCACCTCGTCTCCTCCGCCCACGCACTCCTGGAGCCGCATCCAGGTGGAGATGGCTCGCGCGACGCCGCGGCCATCCGCGGCCGCGAAACGACCGGTCAGGCGAAGAGCGGTTTGCCTTCTTCCATCGCTTCGCGGATGTCACTCGCGCCGATGCCTTCTTCACCCTCGATGAGGGAAGGATGGAGGATGCCCTTGACCGAGCTCGCTTCCTTCGGTGAGAAACCGAAATAGCGCGGCTTCTGCACCTCCGTACCCTCGTCCTTGGCCCGCTTTTCGGCCTCCTCCGCGTACTGAGAGAACGCGTGGTAGCTGCTCTTCCCGACGCGGAGCAGCCGCGCCTGGGGCTTCTGGCCAATCTCGAAGAGGCCATCCCCCGAAGCCTCGAGCCAGCTCCCGGCGCGCAGCACCTCCTTGACGGCGAAGTGCGCGGGCTTGCTGAGGGTGGTGACGAGCAACCCCTCGACGTGCATCGATTTGCCGACGTAGAGCATCGCGTCCACGCCAACGAATGCCTGTTGACAGAAGATCGACCCTGTCACGAACAGCGCCCCGTAGAAGTCGCCCTGGATGAAGAAGAGCGGGCCGTTGACGGTGAGGTCACCGTCGATGACGTGCAGCGTGACGTCCTCGTCGTCGGCCGCACCAAAACTCACGGGGCCGTCGATGACCACGTCGCCCTCATGGACGAGGTAGTGCGCGGGCTCCTCGGGGAAGACCTCTCCGAGGCCGTCCTCGCTGATGTCGTTGATCGTGTACTTCGCGCTCGCGTCCTCGAAGGGGAGCTCGCTCCACTCCAGTTCCTTATGAGATGAAGCCCGAGGGGAGGGGGCAATTGTTGGGGGCAGCGGCGGCGGGATAGAAGTCTCCGACGCAGAAGGAGGAGTGAATGTCGAGTCGAACCGTCTCCCGGAGGACGTTGCTCCAAGGTGCGTTGGTGGCAGTCGCATTCAATCCCATGAGCCGGAGCTGGGCCTCCACGCTGGAGGCTGGCGCGGTCTCCCTGCCGCCGCTCGATGGCGAGTTGCTGATGGACACGACGTCGCGGACCGCGGCCTCGGAGGACTTCGGTCACATCCTCCACCGCACGCCGTGGGCAGTGCTCGTTCCCGGTTCGGTGAAGGACATCGTGGCCATGGTCCGCTTCGCGCGACGCCAGGGCCTGAAGATCGCCGCCGCACGGGGCCTCGGTGAGAGCCACAGCACCTTCGGACAGTCCCAGGTGACGGCGGGCATCGTCATCGACATGTCCACGCTGTCGACCATCCACGAAGTGGGCGAGGACAGCGCCTGGGTGGATGCGGGCGTCCGGTGGCACGAGCTGCTCCAGGCCTCGCTTCCCAGCGGCAAGAGCCCGCCGGTGCTGACCGACTACATCGAGCTGAGCATCGGCGGGACGCTGTCGGCGGGGGGCATCGGCGGGCAGGCATTTCGCTGGGGCCTCCAGGTGGACAACGTCCTGGAGATGGACGTCGTCACGGGTCGGGGTGAGCTCGTGCGGTGCTCGCGCTGGCGTGAGCGGCCCCTGTTCGACGCCGTGCGCTCGGGCCTGGGCCAGTTCGGCATCATCGTGCGAGCGAGGGTGCGGCTCGTCGAAGTACCGCCCCGCGCTCGGACGTACATCGCGCTGTACAACGACCTCCACCGCTTCATGGAGGACCAGCGGCGGCTCATCGAGGACGGTCGCTTCGACTACGTCGAGGGCTCCGCCGTCGCCTCCAACGGGGGCCGGGCGTATCAGCTCGAGGGGGTGAAGTACTTCACCCCGGGCGCGGAGCCGCACGATTCGAGGCTGCTCGCGGGCCTGGGCTACGAGCCGGGAACGCTCCAGGTGAGCGACGGCAGCTACTTCGACTTCGCCAACCGGCTCGCTCCGCTGGTGGAGCTGCTCAAGCAACTCGGCGTCTGGGGCTTCCCCCATCCGTGGCTGGACATGTTCGTCCCCGCCCGGTCCGCCGAGTCCTTCGTCCAGGAGGTCCTTTCGCAGACCACCGAGGCCGACATGGGGCAGGGGCCCATCCTCCTCTACCCCTTCCGCGCCTCGGAGCTGACCACGCCCTTCCTGCGCATCCCCAACGACAGACACGTCTTCCTCTTCTCGCTGCTGCGCACCGCCATTCCACCGACGCCGGAGAACGTCGCGTCCCTCGTACAGAAGAACCGCGTCATCTTCGACCGGCTCACGGCCATCGGCGGGAAGCTCTATCCCGTGGATGCCGTGCCATTGAGCACCGCCGACTGGCGCCGCCACTTCCACCCCGCCTGGGAGCGGTTCGAGCACGCGAAGCGGCGCTACGACCCGGACCGCATCCTCACTCCGGGACAAGGCATCTTCTGACTCACGTGACGTCAGGAGGCGCGCCAGAGGTCGGCTCGGCTGCACCCAGACAGAGGGGCAGCCCTTCCGAGATTCCGGCTCGCGTGAATAAACCGGCGCGCTCCGCGTCAGGCGAGTCATGCGCCCACTCCTCCTCACACTCACGGCCCTGCTCTTCTCCGCGTGTTACCCCCATGCCGAAGTCACGCGGGTCCAGCTCGCGAAGCAGACCCCGTTCCACATCGTTCAAATCGACTCGACGTTCGTCTACCTCATCGACCCGCGCACGGAGACCTGCTTCCTGCTCGCGGGAGGCAGTGAATCCTTTGGAATGACGCACGTGCCCTGCGACAAGCTCAAGAGCAACGTGCCGGAGGCGGCGCCCTTCATCGCGTGGGTCCCCGACGCGCCAGCGGCTCCGGCGGTCGCGCACTGACACCCGGGTCGAAGTGTCTGCCTTCGCGCACCGACATGCGCTCGAAGGCAGTTGCTCCGTATCCTGGTGGCTCCCACCGTGTCCTCCTGGCTTTGAAGGGAGTGACATGCATTCGAAACATGGCTTCGCCCTGGTGTGTCTGGGATTGATGGGGTGCGCGGAACCGGACTCGGCGCCCGATACCGTCAAGGCCCAGGCCTGCGCGCCGGGCGTCGCCCAGCGGGTGAAGGTCGTCATGCCTCCGGGCGACGACCCGCCCTGGGACGAGCCCGCGCCCGAGAATCTGGTGGACGCCCAGGGCACCCTCTACTTCGCCGTGAACCTACGCGATGGCCGCGGCGCGCTGTGGCGCAGCGACGGCTCGGACGCGGGCACCTTCCCTGTGAAGTCCTTCCCGGCGGTGACACCCCTTCGGAACAGGGGCCTCGGCGGCCTGGTCCCGGTGGGCGGCCAGGTCTTCTTCCGGGTGTGGACGCCCGACACCGGCAACGAGCTCTGGGTGAGCGACGGCACGGAGGCCGGCACCCACCTGGTGGCGGACCTGATGCCGGGGGCGGCGGGCTCCTCCCTGTTCCTCCCCACCGCGATGGACGGCGCGCTGTCGTTCTTCCGGGGCGTCCCAGTGGGGGGCGGGACACAGGTGGAGTTGTGGCGCTCGGACGGGACGGCCTCGGGCACGGTGCGGGTCGTGAACTTCGGGGTGCTCGCCGCGCTCCAGGGGCCGAGCCTGAGGGTGGGCGGCGCCCTGCTCTTCTTCCTCGTCGGGCCGGGCAGCGGCACCGCGCTGTGGCGGACCGATGGCACGGCCTCCGGGACCTCCTTCGTCAAGCGGCTGGACGCCGAGGGAGTGCTCCTGGGTGACGCGAGGAGCGAGGACAGCGGAGCCCCGGGACTGTTCACGCTGCTCGACGGCCCCAACACGGAGGTGTGGAAGACGGATGGCAGCCCGGCTGGCACCGTGCGCCTGGACGCGTTCGGCCGGAGGATGCGGTTGCTCGGGGCGCTGGGGTCCTCGGTGTATCTGACGTCCGCGGATGAGACCACGCGGCGCATGGGGCTGTATGGCCTGTCCCTCGCTGGCGGAGGCAAGACCACCGTCAAGGTGCTGCCCAATCCCTACGCGGGCATGGAGGGGACGACGCCCTATCTGCAGAACACGGCCAGCTCCGGCGGACGGCTCTACTTCTCCGTGGCCATCGGCAGCCCCTTCCCCGGCCCCGCCGCGCTGCGCGTGGGCCTCTGGGTGACGAATGGCACCGCCGCGGGGACGGTGCAGCTCCCCGTGGAGCTGAGCATCTCGGAGTATTACTGGTCCCCGCTCTACGCCACGGGCATGGGCGCGGTGCTCTTCGGCGGGGCCGCGTCGGCCGCCTCGTACAACGAGCCCTGGGTGACGCGGGGCACGGCCATTTCCACGGGGCAGGCCGCGAACATCTCGGGAGGGTCGTCTCCCCAGGGCTTCGCCCGCGTCGGGGAACGGGTCTACTTCAGCGCGAAGGACGACACGGCCGAGCCCCAGTTGTGGTCCCTGCCCGCCGACCTCGCATGTCCTCCGGGCCCCGCTCTGGAGTAGGCGCTCGCCCCGCGCGTCTTGGTGACGCGGAACTTCCAGGGGAGCGTTCGTCGGAGAGGAGCACCTGCCGCCTGGGAATCAGTGTCCCCCGAGGAACTCCGTGAGCAATGGGGCCACCGCGTCGGGACGCTCGTAGTGGGGCAGGTGCCCGGCTTCGTCGATGACGTGGAACTCCGCGTGAGGCAGGGCCGCGCGGACCTCTTCGGCGATGTGCAGGGGCGTGATTCGGTCGTCGCGGCCCCACAGCAGCAACGTGGGTACGCGGCGCGCGGCCACACGGTGGAAGACAGGCGCCGCGGTGTGGATGGCCATGTGTCGCAGCGTCGAGAGCAGCGCGTGGCCGAATCCCTCGATGCGCGTGGAGGGCAGGAAGCGGGCCTCGAGCTCCGCGATGAGCTCGGGGCGGCGTGAATAGCCCGGCAGCCGTGCTCGCAGTTGCCGCTCGCCCATCACCGCGAAGAGGACGTCCCCCAGCACGGGCACGTGCATGAGCCGAACCCCTGGCGACAGCTTCGTCCCGAAGCCATCCGGTTCGATGAGGCACAGGCTCCGGACGCGCTCCGGATTCCGGTCCACGTACTGCACCGCCAGCAGCCCGCCGAAGGCGAGTCCCACCAGGTGCACGGGCGCGTGGAGCCCCAGCGCGGCCAGCAGCTCCGTGAGCTGCCGTTCAAACAGCTCCGGGCCGTATCTCACCTTCGGTCGGTCCGAGTCCCCTCGGCCAAACAGGTCATAGCGCAGCACCCTGTGGCCCGCGCGCACGAGCGGCTCGACCAGGGGCTCCCAGACGAACAGCGGCAGTGTGGCACCGGGAATCAACACCACGGCGGAGCCTCCTTCGGGGCCATCCAGCAGGTAGTGTGTCTGCCCATGGCTCAGGGCGATGAATCGCCCAGGGGCCTCCGCCCGGAGCCGCGCGTCGAGGGGAATTGACGAAGGGGTTCGCATGGCCAGTGAGTAGCGCCGGGCCCCATGGCGCGGAAGGGACCGCTGGCGACGAAGAGGGGACCTCTCGCGCCACCTTCACGCGCTTGAGCCGGACCCTTGTTGTGCGTAGCGTCCGGACGACGAGGGCATCGCCATGGCCACCCCCATTGTCTCCACGAGATTGCCCCGGCTCATCCTGGACACAGTCGCCGCGAAGGGCGCGAACGCCGACGCCCTGGCTCGCGGTGCCGGAGTCGACCGGACACGACTGACGGACGCGCACACGCGAATCGCCCTGCCTCGTGGCCACCTGCTCTGGGAGAAGGCGGCCGCGGCTGTCGGCGACCCGCACTTCGGGCTCCATCTGGCCACGACCTTCCAGCCCGGCCAGTTCGACCTCTTCGATTATCTGTGCCGGACCGCAGCGACCCTGGGCGCGGGGCTCCACCTCGCGAGCCGTCACTTGCGGCTGTTGCATGAAGGCGCCGAGCTCCAGCTCGCGATGTCGGAGCGCCGCGCGACGCTCCGCTACCGCTGCCCGCACCGCCCCGCCGGGCCTGGACGACAGGAGGCGGAATTCACGCTCGCGCGGCTCCTGACCTTCGCGCGCGAGGCCACCGGACAGCCGTTGATTCCCATCCATGTGGGCTTCACCCACGCGGCCCCGCGTGGGCAGGACGTCCTCGCCGAGGCCTTCGGTACGACGCGGCTGGCCTACCGTCAGGAGTCCTGCACGCTCACGCTGCCCCGAGACATGCTCGCCCTCCCCTTGCGCCATGCGGATGACGGATTGCACGCCCTGCTCCTTCGCCACGTGGACCTGCTGGCGCGCGAGGCGACACGCCCCGTGGGCTGGCGTGAACAGCTCCAGGCCCAGGTCGAAGAGTCCCTGGAGCGAGGAGAGCCGTCGCTCGCCAGCGTGTGTGCGCGCCTGGGCATGAGCCCACGCGGACTCCAGCGCCGACTCAAGGCCGAGGGGCGGACATTCCGCGAAGTGACCGGGGACGCCCGCCTGGAGGAGGCCCGCCGCCTGCTTGCCGACGACTCGCTCAACGTCGCGGGTATCGCGCGGCGCGTGGGCTATTCGGATGCACGGGCCCTGCGACGCGCCTTCCAGCGCTGGACAGGGATGAGCCCGGGGCGCTACCGGAGCCGTGCTCGTGAAGTCCTGCCGGATTGCTCATGAATCCTGCCTGATCCTGCAAGGCGCCCCTCACGCCGTGGGCACCGTCCCGCCGTCGATGACGTACTCGGTGCCGGTGATGGCTCCCGCGCGCGGCGACGCGACGAAGGCGATGAGGTCGGCGACCTCATGGGGCCTGGCGGGCCGCCCGATGGGGATGCCACCCAGCGCCCTCATGATGAGCTGCTTGCCGCCCTCGTAGTCGGTGCCCGCCTCAGCCGCCAGGCGCTCGGCGAGGGCCACGGCCGCTTCGGTCTCGACCCAGCCCGGAGAGACACGGACCACGCGCACGCCCTTCGGGCTGACCTCCTTCGAGAGCGACTTGCTGTAGGTCGAGAGCGCTGCCTTCGCGGCCGCGTACGCGGTGGTGGACTCGGGCAAAGGCAGCTCATGCTGAATCGAGGTGACATGCACGATGACGCCCGAGCCCTGCGCCAGCATCCACGGCAGCAGGGCCCGGTCGAGCCGGACGGCGGCCATCAAGTTGAGGTCGAGCTCTTTCTTCCACTCCTCGTCACCGAGCGCGGCGAAGCCACCGGGCGGTGCCGTCGAGCCGCCGAGCACGCTCACCACGATGTCGATGCCGCCGAGGTGCGCGAGCGCCTCGCGCGCGACCTGCGCACACCCCTCCGCGGTCGTGGAATCGGCCGCCACGTAATGCACTCCGTCCGCGTCGCTCGGCACGGAGCGCGCGGTGGCGACGACGCGAGCGCCTGCCTCGCGCAGCGCGGTGACCACCGCTGCGCCGACGCCCTTGGTGCCGCCCGTGACGAGCGCGCGGAGTCCTTTCATTTCCAGGTCAAAGCTCATGGCATGCTCTCCAGGCAGGTGAGGAGGTCACCGCTCACGGCGAAGCGAAGCGTTCGTCCAGCGCGACGGCGCTCTCAGCCGCCAGCAGGTCGGTCGCTTCGCGGGCGAAGAAGCTCGACATGGGCGAGCCACCGGGCCGATGTCGATGGCCTCGTTCGCATGGCCACATCTCTAAGATGTACATTTCGGATGCACAAGAACGCACGAAAAGGTGGGGTACACACTTCTGGGTAAGCATGACCTGCATACGCCCGCGACAGCGGCCAGCGGCATCGAGGACGCCATCCAGATGCTCGAGGGGCGCTGGAAGCTGGTCATCCTCTTCCACCTGTTTGGAGGGAAGACGCTGCGCTTCTCCGACCTCGAGCGCGCCATTCCCGCCGTCTCGCAGAAGATGCTCGCCCAGCAACTTCGCCAGCTCGAACAGGACGGCATCGTCACACGCACCGTCCACGCGCAGGTGCCGCCCAAGGTCGAGTACCACCTGACCGAGTGGGGGCAGTCGCTTTGCCCCGCGCTCGACGAACTCCTGTCGTGGGCCGAAAAGCGGCCGACACCAGGACGGCGCAAACGGTCAGCGCCCAAGGGTCAGTGACGGACAACGACGAGAGTTGTTCCGGGCAGGAAACGCTTCTGCTCGAAGGGCGGATGGGGGACGCTCTGGAGCCACCCACGAACGGAGCGCGTGATGACGTACATGTTGTTGATCCTCGAGGAGGGCAAGCGCAAGCGGAGCCGGACGCCCGAGGAGGGGAATCGCGAGATGGAGCGGATGGTGGGCTTCGTCGAGGGCCTCAAGTCCCGCGGTATATTCAAGGCCAGCGACTCGCTCCGGTCCGTTTCCGAAGGGGTACGGGTCGAAGTCCGAGACGGCCAGCGCACCCTCCGCGATGGCCCGTTCGCCGAATCCAAGGAGATTGTCGGGGGCTACGTCCTCTTCGACTGCCCTACCCGGGCAGAGGCGCTCATCATCGCCAGCGAGTGTCCCGCGGCCGAGTGGTCGACGGTCGAGCTGCGTGAAGTCGGCGTCTGCTACGAGGAAGACTGAAGCACCGTCGATGAACTCAGGGAGAGAGTCCAGGTGAGGGCGCGGCGCGCCCTTCGTCGGCCGGCACCTGGACGCGCCCCGAGCAGCGTGCCCCCGAATCTCCTGACATCGCCACCGGCGTCCTCCACGGCGGCATCCGCCACTCGGACATCCTCGGGGTGCCTCCAGAGAAAACGCCGCGCGCAGGCGAAATAGCTCGCGCTGAGAGTTCGTTGCTTGAGGGTGGGCAACCGGCCACAAGTGGGATGACCTGCCCGCCCCCGCGCGCACGGCCACCTGGAGCCGTCTTTCCCTCAGGGAGTTGAACGCATGAGCCGCCTGGCATCCCCCTCCCCTCAGCCACGTGCGACGACATGCCGAGCTGGCGCACGCACCTTGCGCATGCGGATGCTCTCGCTCGCGGTGATGGGAACCACCGCCAGCCTTGCCGCCTGCGCCGCGCCGTCCGCACTCACCGTGTCTCCGGCCGGGGTGCCCGCGTTCAGCGAAGACATGCTGTCGCCCGAGTTCTGGATCCGCCGCGCGCCGTCTCCCGACGAGGTGCTGCTCGATGCCGACCAGGTGGCGGCGAAGCGCATGCTCGCCTTCGGTCCGGATGGCGGCCTCGTCGACTTGAAGCGCATTCCGACCACGCTGACCCGGGCGCAGGTGGCCGGCTGGGTCACGGATGCGCGGCAGACGCCCATCCAGGCGGCCATCGACGAACAGGGCCGGCCGGTGACGGAGGCGATGCTCGAGGAGCCGCGCCAGAACACCGCTACCGAGCACATCCCCGAAGCCTCCACCGCGCGCTACGGCCTCAGCGTGCGGCGCACGCCCCTGCGCTCACTGCCGTCCGACCGGCGATTCTTCGCGGCGGAGAATCAGCGCGACTACGAAAGCCTGCAGGCCGGCAACCTGTTCCCGGGCGAGCCGGTGGTCATCGCGCACCACAGCGCGGACCAGCAGTGGCTGTTCGTCCTGACGACCCAGGGCCCCGCGTGGGTCCGGCGCGCGGATGTCGCGGAAGGCACCGCGGACACGGTGTTCTCCTACGTGGCGAAGGCGCCCGGACGTGTCGTCACGGGCGACCAGGTGCGCACCGTCTTCACGCCGGAAGCCCCCGCGGTGTCCGAGCTGGAGCTCGACATGGGCGTCACACTGCCTCGGGCCGACGTGGCCCCCGGCGAGCCCGTCAACGGCGCCAGCAGCTATGCGTCGTGGCCGGTGCTGCTGCCGGTGCGCGAGCAGGATGGCACCCTGGCCTTCCAGAGCGCGCTGTTGCGCCGCACCGCCGACACCGCGCCGGGATATCTGCCGATGACACGCGCCAACATCCTCCGCCAGGCGTTCAAGTTCCTCGGCGAGCGCTACGGCTGGGGGCACCAGTTCAATGCGCGCGACTGCAGCGGCCTGACCAGCGAGGTGTACCGCGCCCTGGGGCTGATCCTCCCGCCCAACTCCGGGATGCAAGGCAGGAGCGCGGCGCTGAACCACCGCCTCTTCACGGCGAAAGACTCGCACGCCGAGCGGCTGCGCGCGCTGGCCGAGGCGCAGGTGGGTGACCTCATCGTCGTTCCCGGTCATGTGTTGATGCTCATCGGCCACGTGGATGGTGAGCCCTACGTCATCCAGGATGTCCCGTTCGCCGTGTTCAAGGACCCCGCCACGCAGCAGCTCCGCAAGACGAAGCTGAACCAGGTGTCCGTCACCCCGCTGCTGCCGCTGTACGCCGACGACACGACGCTGTACGTGGACGCGATGACGAGCCTCGTGCACGTCACGCGGCCGTAGTCCCGTGCTCAGACCAGGGGATGGCCACCATCCACGCGCAGCACCTCGCCAGTGGTGAACCCATTGCTCATGAGGAACAGCGCGGCGTGGCCCAGGTCGGTGGTCGTGCCCATGCGCCCCACGGGGAGCCGGCGCGCGTGCTGCTCGAAGACCTGGCCCTTGCCGTCACCCGCGATGGCATCCCAGACGGGGGTGTCAATCCAACCCGGCGACAGGGCATTCACCCGCACTGGCGCGAGCTCCAAGGCCCAGGCGCGCACCGCGGACTCGATGGCGCCGTTCACCGCCGCGATGACAGAACCGTTTGGCATGGGGCGCACCGAGGCTATCCCCGTGGTGAAGACGAGTGAGCCGCCGGGCTGGAGCCGGGCATGCCTGGCGACATGGAACGCCGCCATGAGCTTGGAGTCGAAGATGCGGCGCGCGGCGGCGAAATCCATCTCACGGATGCCGAGGTAGCGAGCCTCCACCGCCGTGACGACCACGTGGTTCACGGGCGGAAGCGACTCGAAGAGCTGGCGCACCGCGTCCTCTCGTGTGACATCCGCCGACCAGGTCCGAACGCGGCCCGGGTTGTCGAGCAGGGCAGCGGCTCGAGCCAGCTTCTCGGGGGAACGGCTCACGAGCGTCACGGAGGCGCCTTGCTCCAGCGCTGCCTTGGCCACTCCGAAGCCGATGCCAGAGGAGCCTCCCACCACCACGACATGTTGTTGTTCAAGGGTCATGGCCCATGACTACCGCGTGGCCCGGGTTGCAACCACGGGACGATATGAAAGGCTCCATCCCATGAATGGAATGATGGTCAGCGAGAACCTGAGCCTCTTCGTGGCCGTGGCTCGGCAGCTGAGCTTCGTGGAGGCCGCGAAGCGACTGGGAATTCCCACCAGCACGGTCAGCCGCAGGATTGCACTCCTGGAGGAGACGCTGGGGACCCGGCTCCTCCAACGCACCTCGCGGCGCGTGGGATTGACGCAGGAAGGGACTCGGCTGCTGGAGCGAGCAGGTCCGCTCCTGGACCAGCTTGGGGAGGTGCTCGACCAGTCCGTGGACCGGGAGGAAGAACCCGCCGGCAGGCTGCGGGTGACGGCGCCCGTGACGTCTGGAGCCCAGCGCATCGCCCCCTTGCTGTTCTCCTTCGCGGCCCGGCATCCGCGAGTGGATGTGGAGCTGACGCTCACCAACTCCGTGGTGGACCTGGTGGAAGAGGGGTTCGACCTCGCCTTCCGGGTGGGTCCCATCCGGGACGCCGAGCTGGTGGCGCGGAGGCTGTGGAGCATCGAGTCGGTGTTCGCGGCCTCCCCGCGCTTCGTGCAAGACACCTTGAAGGGACAGACTCAACTGACCCGGGAGGCGCTCGAGAAGGTGCCGGCGGTGATGACGTTGCCTCGCGGCGTGTGGCGCCTGCGCCGCCGTGACGGCGGAGTGGAGGAGGTCCGTCCAACGGATGTTCGCGTCACGGTGAACGACCCGCGGGTGGCGATGGCGGCCGCCCAGGAGGGACTGGGCGTGGTCAGCGCGCCCAGGGAGATGGTCGACCCGCATGGCAAGGCGCTCGTGCCGCTCACCGTGAAGGGGCGCACCCTGGAACCGCGAGAGCTGTTCGCGGTGTATCCCTCACGGAGGCAGCTCTCCACGCGGGCACGCCGGGTGCTCGATTGGGTGATGAAGCACGGCGCGGGGCGGCCATGACTGGTGACGCCCCGCGCTGGCACTTCCATGACCCGCGAGGCCGCGGCGCCTCTTCGCGGCCCTGCACCCACGCGCCCCGTCGACAGGCTCGTCTCTGTTCGAGCGTCCTCGTCATGCCGCTCCACGATGCCCCTGGGTTACGCTGCCTGGATGTCGATGCACGAAATCGAGGACATGGTGGAAGCGGCGGTGCGGGTACTCGACCGGCGGGCGCCACCTGGCGACATGGCCCCGCGCAGTCAATTCGCTCGGCTCTTCAAGTTCCAGGGGGAGTGCGACTGCTCGTTCACCCACTTCCGGGTGATGGACATCCTTCTTGCCCGCCGCTTCACGTACCAGTTCGACGTGGCCGACCACCCCGACCATGCGACGCGCAGCGGGTTCTTCAAGGGCATCAAGCGGTTCACGTACCTCCACGACAATCCCCCGGACGAGACAGACGAAGCAGAGGGCGAACGCAGCCCGGTTGCGGGGTACATCGAGCCGCCCCACCTCTACTGTGACGCCGGCAGCTCGCTGTGGCGCCGCATGGTGGATGCCGGGAAGCTGACGGGTCCGGATGCCGAACCGCTCGTGGCGCTCTCCCTCATCAATGTCGTGGAGGAGGTCATGCTGGGCGCTGAAGCAGCGGGCGATACCGAGTTGATAGCGATGTGGTTCAACCTGGGGCCGTCGACCTTGTTCGGAGACATGTTCACCCGCCAGATTCGCAAGGGAGAGCTCATCGCGAGGAACCCCTTCACGGGCACGGACCTCTTCGCCACGGAGGACTTCGTCGCATCAGGCCGCTTCAGCCTCGAGGAGCTTCAGGCCACCCCTCAAGCCGTGCGTGTCCGCGACCTCGTGCGCCGGACCCGGGCGCTCTCCACCGAGCTCGCCTACGATTGGCGGCCTTCGGAAGAGGTGCTCGCAGGCAGCCCCGCCCATGCCTGGTGGTGGGAAGGACTCTGAGTTCTCGCCCCACGACATCTGCCCATGGCCGGACGCCTCGCTGGCTCCGGCCCCGGGGCTGTCAGGGCCTCTGTCCGGCGAGGGATTGCGGTCAACGTTTCGCGGTCCGCCGCATGCCGTCGAAGAGAAGGGTGAGCGCGCGCTGGCGGAATGGTTTGCTCCACTCATCCGTGAGCGCTTCCTGGCAGAGGGCCGCGAGCAGGGCAATCAACTCGGCGGGGCGCAGGTCGTCGCGGACGGTGCCCGCTCTCTGGGCGCGTTCGAGCAGCAAATCGATGCCGGGCCGGAGGCGGGCCAGCGCATCGCCGACGCGGACCTGGACCCCGGTTTCGGCGAGTCGGGCGAACACCGCCCTGTTTCGGGCGCTGACCTCCATGACGCGGGAGCAGAACTCGAACAGGGCGGTGACCGCGTCCTGATTGCCGACCATCTCATCGACCTCCGTGATGAGTCGGTCCAGCAGGTGCATCACCACGGCTTGGAGCAGCTCGGGTTTGGTCGGGAAGTGCCGGAACACGGTCCCAATCGCGACGCCGGCCTGCGCGGCCACGGCCTCCGTCGAAGCAGACGCGCCCTGCTCCGCGAACACGGCCTCGGCCGCATCCAGGATGCGCGCGCGATTGCGGCGGGCATCCGCACGAACAGGTTTTTCACCCGCACCACCGCCTGCGGGCGGCCCACCCTCTCGCGCCATCAGCCGTCCCTTCCTTGAGAAAGTGAGTCAGACTCATTATAAATCCTGAGTCACACTCATCTTGTCCCAGGAGGCACGACCATGTCACAGTCGGCGACGGGAGCCGCGAGTCCTCTCACCATCTACCGGTGCATGCAGGAAGCCCTCCTTGGGGAAGGCGCGACGCTCCTCCCAGCGGAGCTGCTGGCCGAGGATGTCGTGGTCGAGACCCCGTTCTCCCCTCCGGGCATGCGACGCCATGAGGGCCGCGAGGCATGGCTGGCGTTCTACCGAGCCAGAAGCGCGGTCCTGCCCGTGCGTTTCGAGCAGTTCCGCGAACTGGCGACGCATCAGACCGGCGACCCCGAGGTCCTCGTCGTCGAATACGAGCTGGCTGGGACGGTCACCACCACCGGCCGGCGCGCCTCGGCGACCCTCATCGGCGTGCTGCGGGTCCGCGACGGACGGATTCAGCACTGGCGCGAGTACCAGGACGTCCTGGCGATCAGCGAGGCGCTGAAGCTCACGCCCGAGGACCTCGGCGGAGCCGGCGCGTCCTCGCTGTAGCGCTCGGCCGCAGATGCTCGAGGGCAGTGCGGAGCAGCCCCGTCGAGGAGGACGCCAGGAGCCCATGAGCACCCGTTACGTCCCCTCGAAGAGCCTCCCCGAGACTTCCGTGAGACAGCGCTCACGGAAGCCCGGGAGGTGGGGTCGCTACCGGAAGCTGGGCAGCACCCACAGGTTGTAGCTGTTGGCGGCCAGGGTGAGGCTGACGAAGTACGTCCCCGGCTGCGGGTTGGCGAACGTGCACTGCTTCAGGTTGCCAGTGCCCGTCGTCGCGCAGTCCAGCGTGGCGCCGTCCACGGCACGGCCGCCGCGCTTCACCTTCAGATTCACACTCCCCGTCCCGTGCTCGGTGGCGAACCACAGCGTGCTCTGACCGGGAGGCACCTCCAGCTTCCACTGCTTCTGCGAGTACCGCGGCCCCTTCTGTCCCGAGAGGGAGACGTGGGACGTCAGCGCGGGAAGCTGCTCACCCGGCGTCATCGCGTAGGAGGCGCGCAGGATGGGCACCGACGCGCCCGCCTGGTCCCGCACCGCCGCGTACCAGTCCCCGGCCTGGGGTGAGGGGATGCTGCATTCCTGCCGGACACGGCCCGGCTTCACGGACGCGCAATCATAGGCGGTGGACGTCGGCAGACGAGGCGGCCAGTTGTTGACCGTGGCGCCATGGCCCATGTGCGGCGTCGTCTCGGGCGCGGTGTAGTCCGCGGTCAGGGTGGTGTCCGTGTACGGCGAGCGCCCCTCCAACCGGATGTACCAGGTGCCTCCCTCCGGACGCTCGATGTCGCAATAGCCCGAGCAGTCGTAGCTGGTGGACGTGGGCGCGGAGCCCCGCTTCGCGTAGAGCCACGTCTTGCCTGTGCTGACCGCGTTCGATACGTGGCTCACGACGCCAAGGAGCGCCGCGGTCTGTCCGCGCTGCTCGTGCGCCCTGACGGCTTCGTCGCGTGGGCGAGTGATACGACTCCGCATCCCGATGAAGTCATTCGAGCCGCGTCGAGGTGGTTCGCGGCTCGCTCCTGACCTGGTGCTACCTTCTCGGCTCGTACCGCATCGCCACCGCCCCCGAGCCGAACCCCAGCCGGCGCACCCGCTTCAAGTCGACACGCTTCGAGAGCCCCGCGAACAAGCTCGGCCCATGGCCCACGATAAGGGGGCGCCTGGCAACGGGGCCACTTCATGCGGTGCGTCAGTGAGAGAGAGCGAGGCGCCACGGCAGCCCTCCCCTTCTCTCCACTGCCAGCAAATGCCAGACCCCGGGTATTGCCGCAAGCCCCCCCGGTCATGCTCCACCCTCACCCGTTTCACTCCAGAAGCAGGAGGGCGAAGAGATGCATCCGAACGTGGTGACACAGCACGAGGTGGTGATTGCTGGAGGGGGCCCGACCGGGCTGATGCTGGCGGCGGAGCTGGCGTTGGCGAAGGTGGACGTGGCCATCGTCGAGCGGCGCGCCGGCCAGGAGGTCGTCGGCTCGCGCTCGCGCGGACTGCACGCGCGCAGCCTGGAGGTGCTTGATCAGCGCGGGGTCGTCGAGCGCTTCGTCTCTCAAGGGAAAGCGGTCCAGAACGTCGCGTTCGGGCAGGCGCCCCTGGACCTCAGCGACTTCCCGACGCGTCACAACCATGGGCTCGCGCTCGTGCAGGAGCGCTTCGAGCGCATCCTCGCTGAGTGGGTGGGCGAGCTGGCGGTGACCCTCTACCGTGGGAACGAGGTGACGGGCTTCGCGCAGGACGACACCGGCGTCGATGTCGGACTGTCCGACGACCGTGCGCTGCGGGCGAAGTACCTCGTCGGGTGCGACGGGGGGCGCAGCCTCGTCCGCAAGGCGGCGGGCATCGAGTTCCCGGGGTGGGACGCGTCCATCAGCTACCTCATCGGCGAGGTGGAGATGGCCGAAGCACCCGCGTTCGGCATCCGCCGGGACGAGAAGGGCACCTACGCCATGGGCCCGCTGGAGCACGGACGCGTGGGCGTCGTGCTGAGAGAGGAGCGGGTCGTCACGGGCGACGCGCCGACCCTGGAGACGCTGCGAGAGGGGCTCGTCGCGCTCTACGGGTCGGACTACGGCCTGCGCGGCGCCACGTCCCTCTCCAGGTTCACCGACATGACGCGGCAGGCGGCGTCCTACCGCGACCGGCGGGTGCTCCTGGCCGGCGACGCGGCCCACGTGCACTCGCCGATGGGCGGACAGGGGCTCAACCTCGGCGTGCAGGACGCGGTGAATCTGGGATGGAAGCTGGCCCAGGTCGTGCGCGGCGTCTCGCCGGAGACCCTGCTCGACACCTATCAGGCCGAGCGGCATCCCGTCGCGGCCCGTGCGCTGCGGAAGACCATGGCGCAGACCGCGCTGAGCCGCGGCGACGCGCGGATGGATGCCGTGCGCGAGACGCTGGCGGAGTTGCTCCAGATGGACGGGCCCCGCAAGCAATACGCGGCGATGTTGTCGGGGCTGGACATCCACTACGACCTGGGCAACGGACACCCGCTGCTCGGGCGCCGCGTGCCGGACCTCGACCTGGTCACCGACGACGGCCCCCGGCGCGTGTTCCACCTGCTGCACGACGCGCGGCCGGTGCTGCTCGACCTGGGCGAGCCCGGCACGCTCGACATCTCTCCCTGGGCGGACCGGGTGCGACGGGTTGTTGCTCGCTACACGGGGGCGTGGGAGCTCCCGGTGTTCGGCGCGGTCACCGCGCCCGTCGCGGTGCTGATTCGACCGGACGGACACGTCGCGTGGGTCGGCGAGGGCACGGACCAGGGTCTGCGTGAGGCCCTGACCCGATGGTTCGGGCCGCCCCGTTCGACGTGACACGTTTCGCTCGCCGGAGCGGACTCCACCCGGCAGCCTGTCGTGTCAACGCCAGACGTCGGCGTGGGCCTGGGCGAAGGCTTCGAATGTGCGCGGAGCCCGCCCGGTGACGCGCAGCACGGTGTCCGTCACGCGGTCCTCGGCCCCCTCCCGGATGGTCATGTCCAGGCCCACGAGCAGGTTCGCGTAGGCCTCCGGCATGCCCGTCCCCTCCTGGATGTGCCGGCGCACCTCCTCCGGGCCCGCATGCACATGCCGGATGGGGCGACCCGACACCCGGGACATCTCCGCCGCGATGTCGTCGTAGCTCAGCGCCTGGGGGCCGGTGATGACGTGCGCGGTGTCATGGGAGGGCTCATCCGCGAGCGCGCGGACGCCGACCGCCGCGATGTCCGCCGCGTCCACGAACCCGACGCGCCCCTTGTCCGTGGAGGTCATCAGCAGGCCGTCGCGCCGGACGCTGGCCCCGTGCTGGTTCTGGGGGTTGGAGAAGTTCTGCATGAACCACGACGGCTGCAGCACGCTCCACTCTGGTGCGTGCTCGCGCAGGAAGCGGTGCACCTGTCCCAGTCCCGGGCTTCCCTCCGCGATGGCGGAGGCGCCGAGCAGGACGACGCGCCGCACGCCCCTGGCCAACGCCCGTTCGATGAACGGAATCATGAAGAGGGATGGGTCCACCATCGCGGTCACCAGCAGGTACATCCGGTCCACGCCGTCCACCGCGGCGTCGTGGGAGGTGGAATCCGTCCAGTCGAAGCGGACATGGTCGGTGGAGGGAAACGGAGGTGTCGTGCTCCGCGTGGCGGTCCGCACCCGGAACCCCTCCGAGGCCAGTGCTTCCGCGATGGGACGTCCCGTGTTGCCAGAGGCGCCGGTGACGAGGATGCGCGGCTTCATGCCTGCTCCTTGCCGAAGGTTCCCGCCGGCGCGGCCAGGGGATTCCAGTACTCGCGGTAGCGGACGATGCGCCCCTCGCGGATGTGCAGGCGCATCACGTAGTCCTGCTCGTAGTGGAAGTGTGACGGCAGCAACGTCGCCGAGCCGTGGACCTCCATCCATCCGACGTTCGGGTCGGTGGTCGGGTAGCGCTGGACGTCCGTGAAGGTGAGCCCCTGGAAGCGCTGGGTGATGGGCTCGAAGTAGGCCCGGATGGCGTTGATGCCCTCCAGTCGGGAAGGCATGCCGAGCGAGGGCGCGTAGGGGAACTCAACGACGGCGTCCGCGGCGAACAGGCCCAGCCAGCGTTCGACGTCCGTGCCGATGAGCGCGAGGTGCGCGTCCATGAGGCGGGGCAGGTCCGAGGTTGAAACGGCGAGGTCCATGGGAATCTCCATCAAGGGGTGGACCTAGAATGTGCATGCCGTTATGGACGCTCAATGTCACTGCGTCCAAAAGAACTGTCAGAGCGTCCAGCGATGCCAGACGAAAAGACCGACGTGGTTTCCGATGTACTGGAGACGCTGCGGTTCAAGACGCTGCTCTTCGGTCGCTTCGAAATGGGTGCGCCGTGGGCGATGCGCCTGCCCCGCAAGGTCAATGCATCCTTCTACGTGGTGGCGCGGGGAGGACTGCGCCTCCAGGTGGAAGGAGTGGCGAAGCCAGTGTTCGTGTCCGCGGGTGACGTGGTGCTCCTGCCTCGCGCCACCGCTCACGTGCTGGATGACGGCTCCCGGAAGGTTCCTCGGGACTTCATCACCCACCAGCAGCTCCGGGCTTCGTCGGGCACGGCCGTCCGGCAGGGAGGTCCGGGCGCGACCACCACGTTGATCACCGGCTGCTTCCAGTTCGGTGTGGACCCCACGCACCCGCTGCTGCGGGCATTCCCGCCCATCATCCACCTGTCCACGCAGGAGTCCGGCAGGACGCCGTTGCTCGCCGCCACCGTGCAGTTGCTCTCCGCGGAGACCGCCGCGCCTGGACCGGGAAGCGCCCTGGTGGTCGGCCGTCTGGCGGACGTGCTGCTGGTGCAGGCGCTGCGGGCCCAGGCGCTGCTCGCGCGGTCTGGGGAGGCGGGGTGGAAGGCGCTGGCGGACCCGGCCATCGGGAACGCACTGGCCCTGATGCACGAACAGCCCGGCACGCCCTGGACGGTGGAGCGGCTGGCCTCGGCCGTGGGCCTGTCGCGCTCCGGGTTCGCCGCGCGCTTCCACTCGCTGGTGGGGGAGACGCCCCTGAACTACCTGTCGAACTGGCGGATGTCCCGCTCCGCGCGGTGGCTGCATGAGTCCGACGACAGCCTGGAGGCCATCGCCGAACGCGCTGGCTACACGAGCGCGCCCGCCTTCAGCAAGGCCTTCAAGCGTCGCTGGGGCGTGGGACCCGGCGCGTATCGGCGGACGCCCACACCGAATGAAGCATTGCGGGCGCCGCTCGACACATAGGCGACCCTCGCCCTCCGGCCTCCTCCGATGACAAGGTTGGGAGCGGAGGGCATGAGAAACCCAGCCACAGGCCTACAAACCGGGCTTCTTCAACAGCCTGCTAGCTTGAGTAGGAATACGCCACGACACCGCCGCAACTACTGCTCGAATAGCAACCCGCCTTGATGACATAGTTTCCCGACGTCGGAACAACTATCGAGATGTTCGATGCCGTTCCGCATGCCCCGCTGATGTCGTCGTTGCTCGCGACCTCTTGTCCATTTGGGCCGTTGATTCGCAAATAGGTATCACCCACGTTGGATGCGCCGGCAACGCCACATGTTCCGACCACGAACAATTGCCCAGCCCTCAGATAGATTGAGTAGTTGCTGGTATTGACCGTCCCATTGGAGGTGCTCGACGCCGAGTATTCGAAGCGACCATTGCTGGCCTCGGGCACCTGGGCCTTTTCGCAGATGAACGGGAAGGTCCTGCCGCAAGGCCAGTCATTCCACTGCTCGGAAGTAATCGATGGCAGCCATTGATAGCGATCCGCGACGCAGTGCTCCCCACCGTCGTTGTTGGGCTCACCCGAAGCAAAATTCCAGTAATTGGAGGCCCCTCCGGACCAGACAAAGAAACCCTCTTGCCCCAAGTCGTTGAGCCCAATCCACCAGTTGTACAGACCCAGGCGGCTCTCGTGAGTCTGCAGAAAGCCCTCTTCGCCGACGTCGTTGAGCGTCACGAGCTCATAGCCGCTGACCTTGCAGATTGAGTTGGCTTCCTGCCAGGTCTTGGGAGTCGTCACGAAGAGATAGTCATGCCCACCGTAGACGATTGCCTGAGAAGAGACGCCGAAGTCCTCCACCGCCTGCTCGGGCTGCGGCCCAGTGCCCTCGCCGCATCCACCCCATGTGATTGCAGACAGCAAGACACCTGCACGGACTGCCATTCCCGCTTGGCCCATGACCCGATCCTCATTTTCGGAAACCGAAATACTTTCAATGCATAGTCAAAACCTCCAGGCAAAGTCAATGAACGCCCATTGATGCCAGCCCCATTGCAAGGCAAATGGCAACTTTCAGCTGGAATGGACTATCCATGTGAGCGGCACCAGCCCTGCAATCGAGGAGCGCTCCATTTCGTCGCTGAAGTGGAAGTAGAAGGTCTCGATAGCTGCGAGAGTCGCGACACCTCTCGTGTCCTCGTCGCCGAGGACCTCGACGGTTCTACGACTTGCAAATGACACCTCAGGTCAGGCGGGCTGAAGGCACTTCCCCAACCTCAGCCCTCTTCACCAAGCGCGCGCAGCTCGAGCCCGAAGGCCGCCTCCGCCAGCCGCGCCACGATGCGCGCGTCCAGCGCGACGTTGCGCTCCAGCGCGGCATGCAGCCGCACCAGGTCGTCCAGCGTCGTGGAGAGGAACCCGGAGGGCACACCGTAGAGTCCTTGGGGCTCGGGGAGCATCTCCCGCCAGGCACCCCTCTTCCGCTCGTGGCCGGTGGCGAGGTTGCGCGAGGTGGCCGGGTAGCCCGTGTCCACCATGCCCACGGGGCCCCAGACGTCCTCGCGCATGAAGGTGACGAAGGGCCGGCCGCTGGCCGACTCCACCAGCCTGCCGACCACCGCGTAGTTGAAGTTGGTGTAGTCCGTGCGCGCGCCCGGGGCGAAGGTGAGCGGCACCCCGGCATAGCCGGAGAGCGCCTCCTGCCAGGTCGCGGGTTGGCCGACCTTGTCCCCGATGCCGCTTGAGTGCGCCAGGAACTGACGCACGGTGATGGCGCGCCAGGCCGGGGGAAGCTCGGGCAGGTAGCGCGCGGCCGGCACATCCAGGCCGAGTTGGCCGCGCTGCACGAGTGTCAGCACGCCCACCGCGGCCAGCGCCTTGGAGAGCGAGCCGATGTGGAAGACGGTGGCGGAGTCCGGCCGCTCACCACCGCCCCGGCGCTTCTCGCCGTACCCCTTCTTCGCGACGACCATCCCACCCCGCACGACCGCGACAACGGCACCCGGCAGTTCCTGCCGTTGCATCTCCTCGGCGAGGATGGCGTCCATGCGCCGCTCGAGCGCACGGTCGAGCGCCACGGTGGGCTCGGCTCGCCGCGCGGCGGGCCCTGGCGCGGTGGCGGCCCGCCGGGTCTTCGCCGGATCAGCCCGCGAGTGCACCGGGACGAGGAGCAACAAGGCCAGAAGCGGGGCGGGGATGGCTGGAAGTCTCACGAGTCCACGAGTCCGTCACGACGGGGCACGGAGAACTCTTACACCAGGACAACCGCATGTGCCTGTACACGAGGGCCGCCGCCTCAATGAGGTGCCGGGATTGGCGCTGCGGACCGGGGGGTGGAAGCGGCGCCGACCATTCGCGTCGCGCCATCCTTGTCGACCTCCAGCTTCAAGCGCGGCTGCCCCTGAGCGTCATGGAGGACGATGCCCGCGATGCCGTCCACCACGCCCAGGGTGATGCGCTCCTTCCAGTCGTGCCGGAAGGTGATGTTGGGCTGGCCCTGGATGAGGCTGACGCACATCGCCTCGTAGCCCTCCTCGCTGTCGAAGCACAGCCCGCGAATGCCGAGGGAGTCGATCATCGCAAGTCCTCCAATCTCATGACCGGACGGGTCCATGAACTGGAGGCCGTAGACCGTGACGGCGCGCTTGAGGCCCTTCGGGTCGGGCAGGGGCGCGCCGATGCGGATGCGTGCCTGGCCGTGCTCGTCGACGATGTTCAGCTCGCGGACGGAGAGGGACTGCGCGGCGGTGCAGTGGCTGCACGCGCCGAGGAGCAGGCCCGCGGCGGTGACGACGAACGTCGGGAACAGACGGGAGCGGGAAGAGGACATGGGCGCATCACGATGAAGGACGCCGCCCTTCGGTGTTCCATGGCGGTTCCTTCCGTCCGTCATGGATGCGTCATCGCGCGAAGGCTCCGATTTGCCCGCGCGGAGGTCCGGTGACCTTCGGCGCTCGGAGACTTGAGCCAGGCTGGCAAACTTGACGTCCGAGTAAAATCCAAGCGTTACGCCCTCCCTCGCTCGCGGCAAGAATCCGCATCGTGGATGTCGATCCTGCGGCGCACGGTTCGTCGCCTCGGAGAAACCCACCGAGTCACCAGGAGACACGCGATGAAAGTCATGCTGATGGTGAAGGCGAACAAGCAATCGGAAGCAGGCCAGAAGCCGACCGACGAGGCGCTGGTCGCGATGCACGACTTCAACGAGGAGTTGCGGAAGGCCGGTGTGCTGCTCGATCTCGCCGGCCTCACGCCGATGAGCAGCGGCGCGCGCGTGCGGTACAGCAAGAGCCAGTGCAAGGTCATCGATGGCCCGTTCGCCGAAGCCAAGGAGCTGATCGCCGGCTACAGCCTGCTCGAAGTCAAGACGCTCGCCGAGGCCATCGAGTGGGCCAGACGCGCGCCCTTCAGCCTCCTCGTGCAAGACGGCGAGGAGCTGGAGGTCGAACTCCGGCCGCTGTTCGACCCGACGGAGTTCGACGTGCCAGGAGAGGCCGAGGAGCGTGCGAAGCGGCTCGGCGAAAAGCCCGGCACGACGTAGCCGCGGCACGGCGAGACAGACGCGCGGCGATTCCCGGCCCTCCGGCGGGGCTACAGGAACTCGTCCCCTGCCCCAGCCTCCGGCTCCTGTGCGGAGAGGAGGACCTTCCCGGGCCCCTGCTCCACGCGCAGGCCCAGGCCCATCGCCGTCAACTCCTCGAGCGCGGCGAGGGCCTCCATCACGGGCTGGACATCTGCGACCTTGGCTGGCACGGCGATGCGCTCCAGACGCGAGCCCACCCGCTCCAGCAGCACGTGCGCGGGGAGTGCCTCGATGTATCGGCCATACAGATAGGCGGGCGCGATCAACTGCACGACTTCGGAGGGCGAGACTCTCGCCATGCTCGCATCGAAGCGCTCCTTCACCTCCTCCACCGAAGTCTCCTGACGCCACAGGCCCAGCAGGGAGCGCAGGAAGTCCATCAGCGGTTGCGACCGGGACGCGCCTGGCTGGGCCGAGGCGACCTCCAGCGCACGCTCGGCGCGGGCGGTGTCCGGCTCGACGAAGTACAGCGGCAGCACCTCCTCGCGGCCTGGAGTGTAGAGGGGTTCGGCCAGTCGCTCCGGCTCACCCGCGAACGAGCGCAGCGTCTCGGGTTCGAGCGGCTCACCCGCGAGCCACCGGCACCACAGCGCCTCGAGCGAGCCCGCGGCGAGCGACGCGCGGCGCAGCAGATGGGGGCGTACCTGCTCCACGCCTCCGAACAACAGGACCGTCACGAGGTCCTGGGCGGATGGCCCGTCGGGGAACTCGAGCGCATCCACCCCCGTCCAGCGCGCGTACCGTTTGCGCTTCAGGTCGCGCTGGACCTCGCTCGCCACCTCGCTCCACGCGGACCAGGGCACGCCGAGCGCCGCGTAGTCCTTCCGGAGTCCCTCGTCCGCGGGGGCCGAGACTTCGTTGGGGCGCTTCTTGAAGTCGGCCCGCACGCGCTTGAGCTCCTTCGCGAGCGCGGGCAGCTCCTCCGCCGGACAGCCACCCGTCAGGAGCCGGAGGCGGGAGACGGGCACGCCGGGCAGCTTGAGCAGCCAGGATTTGAACGCCGACCAGGCGGGTGCGGAGAGGTGTCGGATTTCCACGGTCAGTCCTCGTTCAGGCGCCAGGTCCGCTCCCCCGCGATGGGTCGTCGAGCCAGGTGGCCTGCTCCGTCATGAGTTTCTTCAGCTTGAACCATGGAGGCCTGCCGCAGAAGCAGGAAGAGCACCGGCACCCGTGCCTCCCCGAAATCCGGCCGAGCCGTGCCCACCGCACCGCACCACGGCCTCGCGTGAATAAACCGGCGCGCCCCACGTCAAGGGGCCGCACTCGCCACCCCTCGAGTGGCCGTGGCCGGCCGGAGCCACCTCTCGGTAGACTCCCCATGAAAAGACACCCCGTCGTTCTCGTCGGACTGTGGCTGGTGCTGTTGGTCCCTGGCCTGGTCCGCGCGCAGCCCCGCGCCTTCGACTTCTCTGGAGGCCGCCGGTCCTTGAGCCTGTTGGAGGCACGTGCGCCCCAGCCGCCAGGGCGCGTGGAGCACAACCGGCTGCGAGCGCAGGAGGTCAGCACCGGTGACGCCCAGGGAGACTTCCCCCTCATCCTCCTGCTGGTGCCAATCCTGGCCACGGGCGGCGGCGCGCTCTTCGGGGCCCTCTTCTGCGTGCCGTTCCTCCTGGACGGGCAAGCGACGGACTGCAGAATCCCGGTCGCCGTCGGCGGGGCCATCGGCCTGGCCACCGGGTTGGCCCTGCTCGGGATCGCCATCTTCGACCCCTCGGGACTCGACACGTGTACCGGGAGCGAGGTGGACTGCCCCACGGAGGAACCGCCGCGCGCCGGTGCACCGAAGAGACTCCAGGGACGCGAGGCGCACCGACGTGGAGGCTTCTCCCTTCCCCTGACGCTCACGCCGTCCGTCGGCATCGTCAACGACCGCGCCGTCGTGGGACTCGGCGGACGCTTCTGACACGGCCTCCGGGCAGGACGGTTGTCAGCGTTCGCCAGACCTCGCTTCCCCTGAAGCAAGGCGCGGGACATCCGGGCATCGGAAGACAGCCGCGAGACAACCGAAGGCATGCGCTATTGACAGGCGACTTCCGGAGGGACTCGGGCACCCGGTAGAACGCTCCGCTACTTCTTGCACGTCGTCGCCGCATCGACCTTGGCCACGTCGGCGCCCCACAGGCAGACGATGCGGTCCAAAGCCAGACCGCTGCGGGAGTTGCTGAAGAAGACGATGCCGTCGCCGGATTGCGGACGCATCAAGAAGTTGGCGCGGAAGCCCGCCTGGTTGCGTCCATCGTGACCGACGGCGGTGCTGCCGTCGCCGAGGCGTTCGATGAAGTGACCCAGGCCGTAGACCCCATCACCGGGCGCGCGCGGCGTGCTCAGCTCCGCGGGCGTGTACAGCTGGGCCAGTTGCGCCGGCGTCAGTGGATGCGCGCCAGCGGTGTTCGCCATGCCAGCAATCATCCAGCGGGCGAAGTCGCGGACGGTGGTGGTCAGCGTCGAAGGCGCTTGCTCGACGTAGTAACGCATCGGCACCGGCCTTCCCTCGTCGTCGTGTCCCTGCGCCGCGCCGGCCAGCACCTCCGGCGTCATGGCGACGCTGCTGTGTTTCATGCCCAGCGGCCGGAACACCAGCTCACGCGCCAGGTCCGAATACTTGCGCCGCGTGCTCCGCTCGATGGCCAGCTGCATCAGGGTGTAGCCGCCGCCGGAGTATTGGAATTTCACGCCGACCGGCGCGAACAGCTCCACCGCGCCGCGTCCATTGGTCTTCCCGGCCAGCGACTCCTCCAGGCTCGGCAGCTCCTTGAAGTCGAGCCAGCCTTGATACCCGCCCAAGGTCGTCCCCGCGGTGTGCGACAGCAGGCGGCGAATCGTGAGCAGGCGATGGTCGAAGTGGCTCTTCGCCAGCGGCCATGGAGACACCACATCGGCCACCGACTCATCCAACCGCACGCTCCCCTGCTCGGCCAGACGCATCGCCACCCAACTGGCGATGGGCTTGGCCAACGAGGCAGCGGCGAACACCGTGTCGGACGTCACTGGCACCTTGCCCGCGTGGTCCGCGAAGCCGAAGCCCTTCGCGTAGACCAGCTTGCCTCCGACAATCAGCCCCACGGCCGCGCCTTGGATATGGGCTTCTTTCATGAGGGCCGGCACTTCGCGCTCGATGACCTGGGCGAACGGCGGCGGCACGACGGCGGGCACGGTGCGGGGTTGGCCCTGGGCCCGGGCGAGAGACAGCGGAAGGATGAGGGTGAGCAGGAGCTCGGCACGCATGGGCGTTCCTCCGAAGGTGGGTACGGAGAAGAGGATGCGGTGGCCGGCGCGGCGCGTGGGGTACCCATCGCCCAACGTCTCACAGCGTCGCCGGAGTGCGCGTGTCCGCGTGGACCCCACGGGTCGCTGCACACCAGGACGGTGGACACTGAGTCATTCTCTCCAGCCAACTCCTGAAATCCGATAAAACGAATTTATTTGCGAAAGAAGACATTCATGGATACTCCCAATGAGGCGGTCGGTTGGCTTTCTCACGACCGCGCGTCCACGGCCCTGGATACACATGTTTCTGAAGCTGTCTGGAGAAAGCCGCCTCACCTTCATCGGTGACGTCACCACGGCCACGCGAGCCTTCTTGCGGGAATCGGGCTTCCCGGATGCAGTCGCTGAGCACGTGGAGCTGGCCGTGGCGGAGGCCGTGGCCAATGCCATCCAACACGGGAATCAGAGCATCGAAAGCCGACATGTGGAAGTAATGCTCGTCTCGCTGGCGGACCGGGTGACCATCTCCGTCCGAGACGAGGGAACCGGCTTCGATGTCTCCGCGCTTCCGGACGCGCTCGACCCGGCACACCGTCTCAAACTCTCGGGCCGGGGCGTGCTGCTCATGCGCGCGCTCATGGACACGGTCGAGTTCTCGCTCGCTCCCGAGGGAGGCAGTGTCGTTCGACTGTCAAAGCAGCAGCCCGCAGCACCCACCACACCACAGGAGAAAGACCCATGTCTGAGTTGAAAATCAATGAGCGGCAGTCCGGCGGCGTGACCATCCTCGACCTCGCCGGGAAGATCACCATTGCAGACGGGGCGCCCGTCCTCCGTGGCACCGTTCGCAACGCGCTGGAAGGCGGAAAGAAGAACCTGCTGATCAAACTCACCGATGTGACCTATCTGGACAGCAGCGGACTGGGTGAGCTGATCAGCTCCTATACGACCACGAACCGTGAGGGCGGCAAGCTCAAGCTGCTGAGCCCCTCTCGGAAGATCGAGGACCTGCTGGTCATCACCAAGCTCATCACCGTCTTCGAGGTCTTCGACAACGAGCAGGAGGCATTGAACAGCTTCAAGTAGCCCTGGACCGGCCGTCAGCGGTGGAGCCCTGTCCTCCAGGGCCCCATCCGCAGCTCCATGAATGCCGCTCGATTCGGGAAGTGTTACCCCCGCAGGACTCGCAGCTCCTTTGCTGAGCCAATCGCGGGATCCCCGAACACGTTATCCGAGGCGGTGATGTTCCCCGACACCCCGCCGACCACGTTCCAATTCGTGCCGGTGCCGAACGCCACCGTCGTCGGCTCGTCTCCCACGTTCGCCGTCTCCCCTTCGCCGCAGACCTTGTCGAAGTCCTGCGGGACGTTGTACTGGGTCCGGTTGGGGAAGCCGACCTGCCGGTAGTAGCCCTTGTTCGTGGTGCCAGACCCCGGGTCGCCGAAGGTGGCGGTGTTGAAGGTGACGGCGCCCGTCAGCCCCGCGATGAAGCGGTAGTGGCCATTCGCGCCATAGGCCACATCGCAGGGCCCTGGCAGGTTGAAGGTCGCGCCGTTGCTGACGACCCCATTGAAGGTGGCGATATCGTATCCACCCGGCAAATCCCTGGGCACATTGATGGGCGTGTTCGCGCTCGGCCCCTGGTCCCACCCGGTGACGACGAACAGGAAACGCGTGGGCAGCGACTGCTCGTAGAGCAGCAAATCGTCCGCCGACGTGGTGCCCGCCAGCATGCCCAGGTTGGGCTGCGCCACCGGGGACGTGAACTCCCCGTGGGCCGCCGCATCGCTCAAGGACTGGAGGTACCAATCCCGAGCGATGCTCGGGAAGTACTTCAGCTCGAGCGCCCACAGATACGCCTCCTTGAGGAAGTAGAGCCGGGCCGACATGGATTGCGTCGGCGCGAGCGTATTCAGATACGTGTAGAGGCCCACGCCGCTGGAGGCGTTGCTCGTCGAATCGCGCGTGAAGGAGAAGGAGAAGTCCAACGTTCCACCCAGGTACGTCTCCCCCGAGGCGGAGAGGCCGCCGTTCTCACTGCCAATCTCCGCCGTCTCGACGAACCCCGCATAGACGTTGACGTCCAGGTGGACGCCGAAGCCCGTGGTCGTTCCGCTCGACACCCGGTACTGGCCGTCGCAGACCGAGCTGCCGCTCATGGCGAACTTGAGGTACTTCTGACCGTTGAGGTCCGTCTTGGTGCCGTACTTCCCGATGACGGCCGTGACGTAGTTGTGCCCCGTGTAGAACGTGCTGAGGTCGGTCCCATCCGGAGCCGTGAAAATCTGCTGAATCTCCGCCGGTGTCTTTCCGGCGGCCCCCAGCCTCCTCACGCACTCGGTATACAGCTTGAACATGCGGTCGTTGATCGCCTCCGCTGTATAGGAGTCGACCATGCCCGGCGTGCAGGCGTAGGTGAAGAAGTCTCCAGCGATGGTCTCATCGGCATCGTCCGAGACGACGGGCCAGTGGGCCACGACCAGGGGCGCCGGGCTGAAGTTGGCGTCGTGGTTGAAGTTGAGGTTCGTCGCCGTCCCGTACTGGGAGCGCAGCCAGAACAGGGACCGTCCGAAGTAGCACCCGTAGGGACGGACCAGGTAGGGAGACGCGTCATCGAGCGGGAAGTACGGATGACGGTAGGCCTTCGTCGCCACCTTGATGCTCTGGGCCGTGAACTTCCCGTCCTGCCACGCGAAGCGTCCGGAGGCGCCAGCCTTCGCGGTGATGCCCCAAGCGACTCCCGTCTTGTAGCCCCCGAACGGGCCCGTGGCGGCCGTATCTCTCGAGGAGTACTGTATTCCCAGGCTCGCGGAGAGTTTGATTTCATTCAGGACGATATCTTCCTGAGTGGTGTTCATCTCATAGTCAAACAGGTTCCAGTCGGCCATGCCGTCGGGGCTGGCATTCCCCCAGACCTCGGGTGCCGGGAGGGGCATGGGGAATGGGTCGCAAATCGCCGTCAGCACGCGCTTGCCGGCGTTCTGCTGGGTCGGCGGGTGGAGCATCGTCTGGAGCTTGAAGTCGCCATACTTCAGGGACGACATCTGGATGGGCGAGCCCGGCGAATTCGAGCAGCGGACCCAGGCGAGCCCCAGGATGATGGGGAGGGTGGCGGAGTCCTCGCTCGACGTCTCGGGGACGAGGCCGACCGAGAAGCACATCGAGAGGGGCCCCTCCGTGTCCTCGGTCGCCGAGGTGAAGATCTTGCCGAACTCCGTCCAGGTGGGGGCGGCCGAGGAGTCAATCTGGCGCAGCGGCCGGATGTCTGGAATCACGGCGATGGAGATTTGATGACTGGCGTTGGAGTCGGCGAACAGGGCGACGAGCCGTCCAGCGGGGTCCACCGCCAGGCTCATGCCCGAGGCCTTGCGGCTCTTGACCGATGAAGGCCACGAGAGGAGCATGGGCGATTGCGCGGGAGTCGCGTTCGCGTGGCACGCGGTGTCCAGCGTCCAGGAGAACGTGGTCGTGGTGGAGTGGTTCTCGTCCCACAGCGCCGCGATGATGCTGTTGACGGAAGGGCTGGTGGTGGTGGCCCCCGGCTGGGTGACCAGGATGGTGCGCAGGTCGAGGTTCGAGAGGTTCGAGGACGTCTGGCTGGGGCTGGTCGCGGGGGCCGTCGTGTACCAGGGCGACACCACGGGAGACCAGTCGTTGGTGATGGGATTGTAGTCGTTGACATCCAGGACGAGGTGGCAGACCTGCAGCGCGTTGTGAGCCGAGTCCCAGACGAGGTAGTTGACGAGAATCTCCGTCTCGCCCTTGCCGGCGCAGGCCGACACGCCCTTGGAGAGGACCTTCACGGTCGTCTTGCTGGCACCGGCCGTGGCGGGCGGCAACGAGAGCCGACACCAGTCCGTCTTGGAGCGGGTGTTTCCGGGGACGATGCGGACCGCGCACAAGGCGTTGTTCTGGGTGTCAATCCAGAAGATGTAGACGAGGTCGCCGAGCGAGACCACGCCGATGCGCTTCTCGGTTTCGAAGGCGAGGGCGGACTGCGTCGAGTCCTTCTCGACGGTGAACGAGGTCCAGGGGTCCAGCCGGCTCGGATTCCCCGAGGTGCGGCTGAGGTAGGCGACGGTGGACGAGCTGAGGTAGCCCTGGAGCATGTCGTCGTCGTTGACTCCCACCAGGGCCAGGGAGGGGCCGGTCTGGATGAGGCGGAACTCTCCATCGTCACCGACGACATCAAACGGCTCTTCAACAGGGATGCTGATGACAGGGGTGGGCGTGGGCGGGACCTGCGCTACCGTTGAAGGCATGGCTGTTCCAATCCGTCGAGGAGAGAGTCGTTCCACGGCTGCATTAGCAACAGCGAGGCCACTCAAGGAGGCAGGCCCATCCCAGGAAACCCCTGGGGTGTCTCGCTCGGGCCACGGCGGCTGCGTCCAGCGCGGACGCGGCTGCGTTCCTCCAGATGCGGGGAGGCACGCTCGGGTTGCCTGCCCTCGAATCAAGAGCGAGCCTGCGCCCCATGGAGATGCATCAGGTCCGGTACTTCCTGGCGGTGGCGGAGACCCACAGCTTCACGCGCGCGGCGGAGCGCTGCCACGTGGCCCAGCCCACGCTGACGGCCGCCATCAAGAAGCTGGAGGGCGAGCTGGGAGGGCCGTTGCTGCTTCGTGACAGGAGCGGCGCGAAGCTCACGCCCCTGGGCCGGCAGGTGCTGCCCCGGCTCCAGCGCATCGACGATGAGAACCGGAGCGTGGCGCTCATCGCGGAGAACCACCGCCGGCTGAAGCAGGTGCCGCTGCGCGTGGGCGTGCTGTGCACCATCGGCCCCGCGAGGTTGGCCCGAGACCTGGCGGCGTTTCGCGCCGCCGCGCCCGGCGTGGAGGTCGAGCTCCGTGTCGGCACCCGCGACACGGTGGTGCGGCAGTTGGAGGAAGCCGAGGTGGACCTCGTCATCACCCACGCCGCCGCGCCCACGCCTGACTGGTGCGTCGTCGCGCCGCTCTACGAAGAGCGCTACCTCGTGGTGCTCCCGCCCGGACATCGGCTCGCCGCGTGGGACACCGTGCCGCTGAAGGAGCTGGCCCATGAGCCCTACGTCGACCGGCTCGCCTGCGAGATGCGCGAACAGGTCGGCGCGCTGTGCACGTCCCGCGAGGTGGTGCTGTACGCCAGCTATCGCACTGAACGCGAGGAGTGGGTGCAGAGCCTGGTCGCCGCGGGCGTCGGCTTCGCCTTCATGCCCGAGCATTCGTTCCTGCCCTCGGCGAGCGCCACCACCGCGCGTCCGCTCGTCGAACCGTCGCTCCAGCGCACCGTGTCCCTGATGCGCTCGGGAGACAGGACCGCGCCACCGGCCGCGAAGCTCTTCTGGCGCACGCTGCTGGAGAGCGCGGCGCGCGCGCGTCCAGGCGCCTGAAGGGAAACGGGCGAGGGCCACCCCTGCTGACGGTGTGCCCTCCACGCCCGCGGCCCTTGCGGCCGGAGGTCGCTCAGCGCTTCACAGCGAGCACGTCCACCTTCTCGATGGACGGCGGCCGTGAGAGCAGCTCCGGGGCGTTGGCCATCAAGGCCGCGGCGACCTTGCCACTCAGGTGCGCCTGCCGACCCGCTTCGTCGGGGAAGGTGTCCACGATGCCGAAGGTGGTCGGCGAGAGCCTCAGGGCGTACCAGTGCAGCGTGGCGGGCTCGTCCCGAACGATGGGCAGACCGCCCTCCAGGAACTTCTGGACGTCGGCCTCCTTGCCCGCCTTGGCCTCCAGGAGCACGACCAGGGCCCGTTTGTCGGAGGCCTCCGGAGTGCCCTGGGCCTTGGTCGCGAGCAGGTCCACCTGCTGGAGGGACGGCGGCTGCGAGAGCAGGTCCGGCGCCTGTGCCATCAGGGCCGCGGCCACCCTTCCGCCGAGGTGCGCCTCGCGGCCGGCCTCGTCCGCGAAGGTATCGAAGATGCCGAAGGTGGTCGGACCGAAGCGCAGCGCGAACCACTGCGCTGTCGCCGGCTCTGCCTGGACCACGGGCAGACCGCCCTCCAGGAACTTCTGCACGTCGGCCTCCTTGCCTGCCTTCGCCTCCAGGCGGACCAGCAGGCCCACGTGAACGTTCTCCGCCTTCTGTGATTGCGTCGTCATGGATTCACCCTCGTGCGCGTGCAAGTGGTTGGCGGATGGGCTGGACTGCGTTCAGGGCGCCAACCCGCCCGCGATGGGTCCACATATAGACCTCGCGTCCGGCCACCGTGAATCCATTGGCGTCAATGGATGGATAGTCATCATCTATGGGCGAAAGCCGGCCTACAGTCCTACCTGCAACAGGAGGAGGAACTGCGAGAAGGAGTCCGTGCCCGCCCCCAGCTCCGGATAGTGGTCCCAGTTGAGGACGGCTCCCACCGGGCCGAAATGCAGGTCCACGAGGAGCCGCAGCCCCGGCCTGACGTCGGGAAGCACCTGCACCGGCACACCCAGGCCGAGCCCGAGGCTCGGGATGATGGCGACCTGGGGCGTCGCATACTGCGAGAGGGGCGTGAGGACGAGCTGCTTGTGAAAGTCCGTCTCCACCGAGAACGAATGCAGGAAGGCCTCGGGCGCGGCGAACTGGTAGCCGAGCCGCGCCAGCAAGCGGATCCCGTCCAGGCTCCGCAGGCCCAGGCCCAACTGCACACCGCCCGGAGTCCACCACGGCACGGGCTTCGTCAGCGTGACGTTGAGCCATTCGGGCGCGCTCGCCGCCGTGAGGTGCCGCTCCGCCACCACCTGCGAGCCCTCGTGCCGAAGCCGCCAGTCCGTGGCCACCGGCGGTGTCCGCGCGGATGCGTCCGGACTGCTGCCCACCTCCCATGTGGAAGGGACCCGCACGGTGACGTGCAGCTCGGGGTTGCCCGCCCAGGTCCGGATGGGGCCCAGCAGATAGTCGATGTCCCAGTGCGTGGCCCGCGCCGGTCCGGGAGACAGCAGCACATGCCTCGCCTTGACCGCGGGCCACACATACCCCGATGACAGGAAACGCCGCTCGAGTCGCACCACACCGCGAACCACCAGGTCCCCTTCTTTCCCGGGCGGAAGCGTGAGCGTGAAGCCGAAGCGCTGCTCGAGCCGCCGGAACGTATTCGCCGGTGGCGACCGCACAGGTGCTGTCTCCCCGGCTCCGGACGTGGCGCTGGGGTCGACCTGCTCTTCCGTCACCGGGAGAGGCTCCTCGTCGAATCGGACGCTCACCTCATGCGTACGGAGTCCCAGAAAGGCGGCATCGATGACCTCCACCTCGGAGGTTCCATTGCGCAGCCGGTAGCGCGCCTCGAAGCGGCACGCGGCCTCGCGCTCCGCCTCCGCGCAATCGAAGTCCAGCTTCTCGCCGAGCACCTCCGAGCGCGTGCGCGCGAGACCTGGCGACAGGGTGAAGGCCGCTGGCGTGCGCGTGGATGCGGCCACGTTGGCGGCGGCGGGCAATGCAGCGAGGACACAGATGAAGGAGGCGAGGTGGGGCGACATTGGCCGTCATTGTCGCTCAAATCCAAGGTCTGGCATCAGGTAGAGACGGAGGCCAGCGCAAGGCGAAGCGCCACACACGGGCCTGGCGATTCGTCTTTGCCTTGCGCGACCGTGGCGCTCGGGTCGCGAGCACATGCACTCCATCTACCGTGGTTCGCCTCCCCAGCGGTGTTTGTCTATCATCCCGCGCCATGCACTTGTCCCCCTCCCGGCGGCCCGTCTCCCGCGCGCGCTCCGCCTCTCGCTTTCCCAGGTGACGCTGAGCGCGGGCGGATGGATCCTCCCGAAGCTGGTTGAGTACGCCGAAGGGCCCTACATGAACATTCCATTCATCCCCGATGAGGGTCCCCTCCCAATGCTCACGATGGGCGTGGGCGTCCTGGAGGGGAGGGGCCGTGCCGCCGCGAGCCGCGGTCCAGCCGTCGGGCCGCATGGCCTGCAAACACGAAACCAGAGAAGCCCAGCGCACGCGATTTCCCACCGCGCACGCCCTGTTCCCCTCCACCGGGCAAGTATTCCCACGGGCAGAGCGAACTCAAAGGGGCAGCCGCTTTGATCCTGATGCCCGCAATGATGCGTGGCATCCCCCTTGAGGTCTCCCGATGCTGTCTTCCCCTCGCCCGTCCTGGGTGCTCTTCGTCACCTGGGGACTGCTGCTCTCCGCGGCTCCAGGCTGCCGCGACTCGCCCCAGCCCACGCCCGATGCAGGCGTCCCCGAGGATTCGGGCACTCCCGACGCGGGGCCGCCCGATGCCGGGACGCCGCCATGGGACGGCACGTACACCGTGCTGGAGGAGCTGGGAGACGCCACGGGTGACCCCGGCGTGCTCTCGTCCTGCGCGCTCGTACCTCAGGTGGGCGAGAGCCCCGCTGGAGGCTGCCTCGACCCGGCCATCTTCGACCTGTCCGCCTGCGACTCGCCAACGCTCGCCAACGTCCCTCGGGACGGCCTCTACCATGTCCGGCTGCGCCAGGAGACCGCGCTGGCGGACGGCGGAGTGGCGGGCTCGTACTACACCGTGACGATGGGCCTCGTCGGCGACGGCGGCCCCAGCAGGTTCTTCTACGCGCCCGTCACACGCGAGGAGCGCGACGCGGACAGCCTGCTCCTTGGCACCCACAACCTGACCCGGGACGGGGGAAGCACCACCACCGTGCTGGCGGGATGTGAGGCCCCCAGCAACCGCTCCTTCACGGGCTGCTTCGCCCGGTGCGTCAACGGTCGCGTGGTGCAGCGGGCCACCGCCGACGCCCACCGCATGCTGTGGCGCGAAGGCGAGGTCGAGTCCTCCGGCGGCCTTTCGCTCGTGTCGGAGACGTACGTCGCGCAGGGCACCCCGTTGGACATCTTCGTCGCGAAGAACCACGCCTACGTCGTCTCCGCCAATGCGTACCTTCGTCCTGGCAAGCCGGGCGGCATCACCGTCTTCGACGTGACGGACCGGCGCAACCCCGTGCTGAAGAAGGTCATCAGCCTCCCCGACGACCAGCTCTGGAACAGCGTGTGGGTCAAGGAGAACGCGCTGTACGTCGCCAGCCAGGACACCGGAATCGTCGTCTTCGACATCTCCAACCCGGCGGACCCACGGCTCGTGCGCCGCGTGCCCTCCAGCGCCCCCTTCGCCGTGCACACCGTGCTGGTGGATGGGGACCGCCTCTACGGCATGGGGCTCTGGCCCTCGAGCAACACGCTCGTGTTCGATGTGTCCACGCCGCTGGAGCCGGTGCTGCTGCAGCGGCTCGCGCTTCCCCTGGTGGGCCCCTACGACGGGGCGCATGACGCCTTCGCCTACCAGGGCAAGCTCTACATCAGTCACTTCGAGGGCGGCCTCAAGGTCGTCGACGTCGAGGACCCGAACGACCTGAAGCTGCTGGGGACCTACACCTACCCAAACACCACGGCCCATCACAACGCGGTGGGCACCTTCGCCGGGCGCACCCTCGTCTTCGAGGGCGGTGAGAACCATGGCGCGCACCTGCGCGTGCTGGACGCCAGTGACCCGGCGCACATCGTGAAGATTGGCGAGTTCAGGCTCCGGCCCACCACCTCCATCCACAACATCCTCCTGGTGGGCACGCGCCTGTACGTCGCATGGTACCAGGAGGGTGTGCGCGTGCTGGACGTGTCCAATCCCACGCAGCCCCGGCAGGTGGCCTATTACAATACCCACCGCGAGACGGACCCGGGGCGCACCGACGACGTCTTCGAAGGCGCCCTCGGCATCCGCGTCCCCGGCGACGGCTACGTGTACATCGTCGACACGTCGCGCGGCCTGCTCATCATGAACGAGCTCTAGCCCGGCATCCGGGGCGGCGCGGCCACAGGAGGCCGTGTCGTCCCGCCTTTGGGTTCCCAGCCCAATGGAGTCCCGCCGCCCGCGCATGCGAGTCGTCGACGTCGGGCGTCTGGGTGACGGCTAGCGTCCGCCGTCACGCTCGGAGGGGACGCTCGCCGGCTTCGAGGCGGGAGCTGCTCTGGCGGCCTGCAAGATGAGGTTGGCAATCTCCTCCGCGTGCGTGATGAGCGACAGATGTCCTGAGTCGAGCTCGATGGTCGTCGCCTTCATGCGCTGGGCGAGGAATCGCTCGAGCTCCGTCGCGGTCGTCCTGTCCTGCTTCGAGACCGCGTACCAGGAGGGCTTCGTCCTCCACGCGGCCACCGTCGTCTTGCCGGAGAACAGCGCATCCGATATCCGCCCTGCGGGGGCGGCAATCACAGCGCGTCTCAGTTCGCGACCCGACAGCGCGAGGCGGCACGGATGCGGCTGCGGGCGAATCCGCCGGGGAGGCCCGCCCTGGCGTGCGCCAGAATCACGGCGTCCCGGCTCTCCCCGCATTCCCGAAGGCGAGGCCTGACGAAGTGCATCCGGGGCGCGGGATTTCGTGCCGCACGCCTGGCGATGTCCCCTAGCATCCAGCGCATCCCCACCGCTGAGAGCCGACTCCGCTGAACGCCACCGAACCGCGCCACCTCGCCGGCCTGGACCTGCTCCGGTGCCTGGCCATCGTCATCGTCGTCCTCTTCCACTACCCGCGCCCCGACGACCACGAGACCTACCGGATGCTCGCCAACTTCGGATGGACGGGCGTGGAGCTGTTCTTCGTGTTGAGCGGATTCCTCATCGGCTCGCAGCTCCTGGAACCGGTGGCACGGGGCGAGACACCCTCCCTGAAGCGCTTCTATCTGCGGCGCTCGATGCGCATCCTGCCGCCCTATCTCATCGTGGTGGCGCTGTACCTCTTCGTTCCCGCGTGGAGTGAACGCCCCGTGGAGACACCCGCATGGCGCTTCCTCACCTTCACGCAGAACTTCGGACTGAGCCTGAACGGCTTCTCCCACGCGTGGTCGCTGTGCGTGGAGGAACACTTCTACCTGGTGCTGCCCCTCTCCGTGCTCGCGCTGCGCGGGCGCGTCCGGGCACCACACCTCCTCGCGGGCGCGGTGGGTTTGATGGTGGCAGGCATGCTCCTGCGGGCCGGCCTGTGGCAGCGCCACTTCTCCATGCTCGGGCCGGGTGAAGCCGGGTGGCGTGGCTACGACACGCTCCTGTACTACCCGACGTACGCGCGGCTCGACGGACTGACGTGTGGCGTATTGCTCGCGGCGCTGCGCGTCTTCCGGCCCGCGGCCTGGGAGCGATGGACACAAGGGGCCCGCGCCGGAGGCCTGGCGTTGGTGGGAGTCGCTTGCCTGGCCAGCGTGTTCTGGCTGAACGAGGAACACTTCCGATACCTGGCCCACACGATGCTCGCCTTCCCCCTGACGTCGGTGGGCTACGCGGCGCTGCTCGTGGCCATGGCGGGCCCCACCGCCTCGCGCGTGTGCGCCCGCATCCCCGGCGTGAGGACCTTCGCGGTGCTGAGCTTCACCGTCTATCTCACCCACAAGGCCGTGCAGCACGGCGTCCGTGTCGCGCTGGAGCCCTATGGCCTGGACACCTTCCACCCCGCCACGCTGCTGGGTGGCGCCGTAGCGGTGCTGCTCGCGTCACTCGCGCTTCACCACGGCGTGGAGCGGCCCGCGCTGAAGTGGCGCTCCAGGCTGGAGACCCGGCTCGCCCACGAGCCTTCGCCCCAAGCCGCGACCCGCTAACCCCACCGGGTGGATGCGCGCATCTTCCCCCATGCGTTGCATTCCAGCGCATGGCCCACGCCCCTCATCAGCGCGCAAGAGCGGAGCGCCGAGGCTGAGGGGGTGAGCCTCGGGCTCCAGGCGCGACAGGACTTCTAGGGGGTGTAGACCAGGGACAGGTGCTCGTTGGTGCCGTTGAGGGGGTCGGTGAAACCGTAGACCGAGTTCCAACCGCACCAGCCGCCCCCTGTCAGGTTGAACACCTGGGCGTTGATGACCTGGGTGTTTCCGACCGGCACATAGCCACTGAGGGCGAAGGGGTTGCTCGACACGCTGAAGGAGGTGCCTCGCAGGTCGAGATTGGCCATGCCCGAGGCGGTCCCATCACAGGACATGGCCGTGGCGTACGGCATCGAGTTCACCGGGACGCTGTTGCCGTGAAGGAGCCCCCCCGTGGAAGTGGTGAAGGTCCGGTCCGTGATGACCACGTACAGGTTGAGTGGATCGATGCGCAACCTGGAGTAGGACGTGCGCACGCTGATGCCTGGAGAGGCGCCCCCAGCGGTGTACTGGGAGTAGTTGGAGGCGCCCACATTCCTCAACACCAGGTAATCGAGGGGCGTGCCAGCCATGTTCCGGCACCACACCTGCCAGGGCTTGTTGGGGTTGCCATTGATGTACAGCGTGTATTCGTTATCCCCCGAATAGCCATAGGCGTCCTTGAGTTCCTCGCATGACCTGGGCTTGTTGTGCGTGAGCTTGAGTTGCAACAGGCCGCCGTTCTGGTTGGAGGGGTTGCTGATGCCGGTGAGCGAGTTCCAGCCGCACCAGCCGCCCCCCAGCATGTCGACGACCTGGTCCGACTGGCTGTAGTTGCTGGTGCCAGACGGAAGCTCCCCCCCGAGGGAGAATTGGTTGGTCGCCACGCTGAAGGGGGTGTCGCGCAGGTCGAGGTTGGCTGCGCCCACGGCGCTCCTGTTACAGGACATGGCCGAGGCGTACGGCATCGAGCTCACCAGGGAGCCCATGAAGTAGAGCCCTCCCGTGGAGGAGGAGAAGCGCTGGTCCGCGGTGTTCACGCGCAGGGTGAGGGGGTCGATGCGCAGCCTGAAATAGGTCGTGCGCACGGTTTCTCCAATCGTTTCCCCGCCGACGGTGTACTGGGAGTAGTTGGAGGTGGTGCCCGTCTGTTTCAGCGTCAGGTACTCGGTGGGTGTGCCGACCATGTCATGGCACCAGGCCTTCCAGGGCTGGAAGCGATAGCCATTGAAGTACAGCGTGTACTCACCATCCCTCGCCGAGGGATTGGCGTTCTTGACCTGCTGACAGGTGACTGGAGTGCCCTGCAGGTCCTGCGGCGCGAGGGCGGAGAAGGTCTCTTCGTTGCCCGACTCCGCTGCCTCGCCGCAACCCGTGCTCAGCGCGACCAGGCCCATGAAGAGGGCCCCAAGCCCGGCGCCAAGACGAGGACGCCGTGCGACGGCGGCGGAGAGGAGCGGCTTCTTCCAGGTACGCATGATGGGACTCCTTGGAGAGACGGCAGACCGCGGAATGCAGTCGGGCGGCGCATGAGCAACGCGGATGCCACGCCGTGGAAACGCGCCCCACGAGCAACGCCCCCGCCAGCGCCCCTTTCAAGAGGCGCTTCCACGCGTCGAGCCCACGCCGCCACGTGTGGACCGTCGTCCTGCTCGATTCGCTCCGACGGGCCGGGTCGGCAGTCACCCTGCTTCGTGAGAGGAACGAGCGGAGCGGGCCGAAGTAGAGTCACGGCTCCCGCGGCGGTCCCCTCTGGAGTTTCATGCGCGAGCCCCCCTTGGAGGACTTCTCCACGGCGAACGTTCCCGAGTCTGGCGAGGAGCGGCACCCTCACGGCGCACCGCTCCTCACTGCGCTGACCGTCGTCTCGCATCCCCAGCCCCACCGCGTGGGGGACCGCGTGCTGCTTGAGGCGCTCGCCGCCGGCCGCGAGGTGGAGCTGTCCCGCAATGCCCCGGCCTTCATCCCTCCTGGCTCGGCCCTGGGTTCGCATCTGGCCGACCCATTCATCAGCCGCAAGCCGCTGGTCCTCTCGCCCGGCCCGCACGGAGGCCTTCGGCTGTCACCGGCCGAGGGCGCCAAGGTCTCGCTCGGCGATGAGCCGCTCCAGGGGCCCTGGGAGCTGTCCTCGGAAGAGGTCGCCGCCGGGGTGCCGCTGGTGTTGGCTGGCCGCGTGGTGCTGCTGCTGCACCTGGCGGAGCCCCCATCCCCCAGGGGCCAGGACATGCTGGGCATGGTGGGAGCCAGCGCCGGCATCCAGCGGGTGCGCCACCACGTCGAGCAGGTGGCGGACCTGGGAGTGTCCGTGCTCATCCGGGGCGAGACGGGCTCCGGCAAGGAGCTCATCGCCCGCGCCATCCACCAACGCAGCCCCCGGCGGCTGCGGCCCTTCGTCAGCATCAACCTGGGTGCCATCCCCCGGGAGCTCGCGGCCTCCGAGCTGTTCGGCGCACGCAAGGGGGCCTTCACCGGCGCGGTGAAGGACCAGGACGGCTTCTTCCAGGCGGCCCAGGGCGGCACGTTGTTCCTGGATGAGGTGGGCGAGGCGCCCCCCGAGGTCCAGGTCATGCTGCTGCGCGTGCTGGAGACAGGGGAGCTCTATCCGGTCGGCTCGCGCACGCCCATCGCCGTGGACGTGCGGCTGGTGGCCGCCACGGACGCGCACCTGGAGGAGCAGATTCGCGACGGCCGCTTCAAGGCGCCGCTCTTGCACCGGCTGGCCGGCTACTCCATCCGCGTGCCCCCCCTGCGCGAGCGGCCCGAGGATGTGGGGCCACTCTTCCACCACTTCGCCCGCGAGGAACTGGAAGCGCTGGGCGAGGCGCACCGGCTGAGTCCCGGGGACCCCTTCCGCGAGCCCTGGCTCCCAGCCCCGCTCGCGGTGCGCCTGGTGCGGCACGGCTGGCCAGGCAACCTCCGGCAGCTGCGCAACGTGGTAAGGCAGCTCGTCATCGGCAGCCGCGGCCAGTCACGCCTGAGGCTCGACGCCCAGCTCGAAGAGGAGCTGTTCCCCGTCGGGACTCCCCTCGTGGGCCGCCCCACCAGCGCGCCCTCCACCTCGGCGCCCTCCGCCTCCCGCCGCAAGCCCGCGGACATCTCCTCGGCGGAGCTGCTCACCGCGCTGCGCGAGGGAGGCTGGGACTTCCAGGCCGCCGCGGACCGGCTCGGCATCCACCGCACCTCCATCTATGACCTCATCGAGCGCAATCCCGACCTGCGCACCGCCGGAGACCTGAGCGTGGAGGAACTCACCCGGTGCTTCCACGCCTGCAAGGGGGACCTGGACGCCATGGTGCGCCAGCTCGAGGTCTCCCGGCGCGCGCTGGGCCGCAGGCTCAAGGAGCTCGGCCTGGGCTGAAGGGCACGCTGGTCCGACCATTGCAATTGAATCACTCAGGAGGATTGGACAGACATGAGCAGGAACGAGTCGAGGGCTTGGGTTCGTCGTTGGGTGATGGCGGGGCTGCTGCTGGGAACGCTGGGATGCGGCGGGAGAAATGCCAGACCCGGGGACAGCGCCAACGGGGCCGGGAAGGGGCCGGTCCGGCAATATTATTGCCCTGCCCTCAAGACCAGCGGTCAGACGGCGGTCGAGGTGGATGGCCTCGGCGACGTCAACCGCTGCGTCGACCCCGGGGGGACCATCACGTTCGACTCGAAATGCCAGGCCGCCACCTACGTCCTCTTCGCTGGAGAAATGACTTTCGACCTCTCCCAGCCGCAGCCGAAATGCCTCACCCTCGCCGATGAATGTCAAAAGAAGATGGGAGCCCTTGGGACCATCACCCTCGAGAAAGGTCAGAGCTGTCAGCTGACCCTCGCGCCAGGGGTCTCCTCCGGGCAGATCAAATTCGTGGGAAACACGGGCGGCCCTGGCTGTGCCCCCCAGGGGAGCGCGGCGCGTATCCCTCCCATGGACGTCATCATCGGCAAGCTGGAGGTAGCGACCTCCACGAATGAAGAGGAGGACGCCCGCGGGCCAAGGTGAGTCCCCTCAGGGCGCGGCCTGGGCCACCGAGGGGGCCTGCCGCGCCCAGAGGTGCCCCAGGTGGGGGTTTCGCGCGAGCGCCGCGTCAGCCGCCTCCCGCATGCCGCCCCCCACCCGCTGTTCACCGGAGGAGGTCAGCCTCGCCTCCTTCACCCGCAGCAGGCTCGCGCGCAGCAGCAGCGCCTCCGCCCACTCCGGACGCGCGATGAGCAGCGTGTCGACCACACCCAACCCTCGCTCCAGCCACGGGCCAGGCGCCTGCCCCAAGGCCTCCGCCCAGAGGGCGCGCGCCTGGCAGAATTGACCGAAAGCGACCTGGTGGTCCTGTCGCCCGGGCTTGAGCTGGAGCGCCTTCTCGAAGGCCCGTGCCGCCTCGTCGAAGGCCATGCCCGCGGCCTCTCGCTGGCCGCGCGAGGCCAGCCAGTTCGCACGCACCTCGTGGACCCGCCCCTGGTACAGCCAGGCCTGGGCCTCCTCGGGATTGCGCGCGAAGGCCTCGCGGAGGGCCTCCAGGGCCTTTGCCAGCGCCGGGGACGGGTCGCGTCCGTGCTCCAGCGCGAACACAGCGCGCAGGTGGTGCGGCTTCGCCAGGTTGGCCCAGGGATGGGCCAGGCCGGGCAGCAGCGCGAGCGCCTCGCGATAGGCCGTCTCGGCCTCGTGAGCGTCCGCCTCCGGATTCTCACCCAGCAGCCACCGGTACAGGGCGCGCGCGGCGTGCACCTCGCCCAGGTTGTTCTGTCCATAGCCTTGCCTGGGGGCCACGGCGATGGCCCGCGCGCAGGCGCTCCGAGCACGCTCCAACAGGGGGAACGGGTCCCCTCCCCGGTCCCAGGCCTCTCGTGCCAGCTCCAGCAACACCGCGCTCTCCCCCAGGTGGAACTGGGGGATGCGCGCGTTGATGGCGATGCCACGCTGGTAGAGGTCCAGCGCCGTCTCCAGGTCCGGCCGGGCGTCACCGCCCTGGCGCGAGCGCCGGCCCGCCAGCTCCTGGTGGAGTTGGCCTCCCAGGAAGTACGTCACGAAGTTTCCCGGGTTGAGCGTCCGGGCCTTCTCCAGCGCGACGCGGGCCCCTTCCAGGTCTCCTTCCGCGTCGGGCGAGTTCGGGAAGGTGGCCCGCGACAGGTGGTTCGTTCCCAGGTTGAGCCAGGCATCTGGCAGCTGTTCGTTCAGGCGGATGGCCTCGCGGTAGGCCTGGATGGCCCGTCCGCGAGCGGGCAGCGGGTCTTTTCCCGTGGCCTCCGCGCGGTCGGCCTGGATGCTGAAGACCAGGCCGAGCGTGGCGTGCAGTTCGTAATCCCGCGCCTTCTCGGGGACGCCCTCCAGCGCTTCGATGGCCTGTCGCAGCGGCTCGCTGGGGTCCAGCCCCCGGGCCTCCAGCGCGCGGGCCTGGCGCCGCAGGCTCTGCCCCAGCTCCATGCGCGCCTTGACGGGCTCGGGGCGGAAGGCCAGCGCCTCCCTCGCGGAGGCCATCGCCTTCTCGAGGAGCGGCTCCACCGGCTCGCCCCGCATCATCCCGTGCTCCGCCATGCGGTTGTGGAAGCGTGCCTCCAACACCTTCGCCCGCGCGAAGCCCGCATCGGCCGCGAGCGCCCGCGCCACCGCCTCCAGGCCACGGGTGTACGGGGGCTGGACGTCTCCCTGGCCATACAGCTCCATCACCAGCGCGGTGTACTCCAGCCTCGCCAGCGCGAAGTGGACGTCGGGCACGCTCTCGGCGGTGGCGGCCGCGTCCGCGCAGGCCCTGCGTCCCGCCTCCAGGTCCGCGCGCGCGCCGTCCCGGTCCCCCGAGTTCCAGCGCCGCGCGGCCCGCGTCTGGAGGATGTCGCCGCGCAGCAGGTGCGCCTCGTGGAACCACGCCCTGCGCCGTCCCGCCGGCTCCAGCCGTGCCAGCGCCTCATCCAGCCGGTCCTCGTAGAAGGCGAACAGCGCCGCCACGTAGTCCGTGGAGGGCACCTCCGCGCCCTCGCTCGAGCGCAGCCAGGTCAGGGCCGGCTCGCGGTAGTCGCGCGCCAGGGTCTCTCGGCGAGCCTGGCGCTGGGCGGCGTCCGGCAGGCGCTCCACGTCCAGCAGCGCCTCCTGGTACAGGTGTCCCAGCACCACCGCCAGCGCCCAGGCGACGCGGGGCTCGCGGTAGCCTTGCCGCCACGCGGCCTCCAGGTGCCCGCGCGCCGTGGCCTCCTCTCCCAGCGCCAGGAAGCCGCGCCCCAGGGCGTACTGGCCCGGGCCGGCGGCCAGCGCACCGGCGTCGCGCACCTCCCCCGCCAGCGCCTCCAGGTGCCCACGAAGCTCCTCGCGGTCCTCGCGCGTGTCGTGCATCCGCGACAGGCCGGAGTAGCGGGCCAGCGCCTCCACGCGCTCCACCTGCTCGGTGAAGCGCTGGGCCAGGCGCTCACGGCGGGCGGCCTCCTGGCGGGTGTACGCGGCCTGTCCCAGCGCCGCGCCCGTCAGCACCAGCGCCAGGCCGACGACGGTGGCGAGCACGCGGTGCTTTCGCAGCCGCTTGCGCAGGCGGTAGCCCGGCCCGACGGGGCGCGCACGCACGGGCTCTCCCGCGAGGAAGCGCTCCAGTTCCTCCGCCAGTTCGCGCGCGGAGCCGTAGCGGGCGCCACGCTCCTTCTCCAGACACTTGAGGACGATGGCCTCCAGGTCCTCGGGGATGGCTGCATCCAGCGCACGCGGCGGGCGGGGCTCCACGGTGGCCACGTTCGCGAGCACCTCCAGGGCATTGTCTCCGGAGATGGGGGCCTGGCCCGTCAGCAGGTGGTACAGCGTGGCGCCCAGGCTGTAGACGTCCGCGCGTCGGTCCAGGCGGGACACCTCTCCCCGGGCCTGCTCGGGGGCCATGTAGTGCGGCGTGCCCAGCACGGAGCCGGTGGCGGTGACGCCCTCCTTCCAGTCGCGCGCCAGGCCGAAGTCCATGACGTAGGGACGGAGGCGACCGTCCTCGGCGCGCTCCACCAGGATGTTGGAGGGCTTGAGGTCGCGGTGGATGAGCCCGGCACGATGGGCGGCATGGACGCCCTCGGTGATGTCGCGCAGGACCAGCACCTTCTGCTCCACGGTCAGCGCGGAGGCGAGCTGGTGGAGGGGCAGTCCTTGCACGTACTGCATGGAGATGTACGGGTGTCCCTGGACCTCGCCCACCTCGTACACCTTGCACACGCGCTCATGCTCCACGCGAGCCTGCGCGGACGCCTCGGACAGCAGGCGGCGCACCAGTTCGGGGGCGCCACCGAGCACGAACTTCAGGGCGACCTGGCGGCGCAGCCGTGGGTCATGCGCCAGGAAGACCTGCCCCATGCCGCCCTTTCCCAGGAAGCGCACCGGCTGATAGCGCTCCCAGCCGGGCACCGGAAAGGCGGGCTCCGAGTCCGAGGGCTTCCCGAGATGGGCGCCCTTGCCGTCCGACACTGTCGCATCGGCGTCCTGAACAGGAGAGCGCGCGGCATGGACGCGCGGCGATGGGAGCTCCGCCGCCGAGAGCCGCCCCTTCTCCGCGAGCAAGGCCAGGAGCCCGACCCCTCGACGCCGCGCCTCCTCCAGCAACGCGTCCGCCTCGTCGCGCGAGACAAAGCCCTCCGCCAGGGCGATACGGAGTTCGGCTTGCAGGTCCATGAGGGCGCAAACCCTATCATGTCCGCTTGCCTTCGCCGGCCCCGGCCGCGACGACGTCGAGTGTCTCCTTTGACTCCGCGCCCCACCGAAATGAAGTCGACAAGGTCTTGACGCTCACGGGATATCATCCCCGCATGCGACTGATCGACTGCACGGAGTTGCTTCCCAGGCTCGCACCCGCGCCTCCCCGCGCGGCGTCCACGCCCCTGGCGAAGGACACCGTCCCGTACGTCCGGTTCCTCGCCTTCGAGCCACGGGGCTCGCTCCTGGTCATCGAGGCGCCCGGCCATGCCGACCAGCCCGGTCGACTGCTGCGGCGCAGTGGCACCCGCCTTGAAATCGAGGCCGAGCTGACGGGCCCGCTGGGCCCCGGTGCGCTCTCGCCCAGCGGACGCTGGCTCCTCACGGGAGGCCCGCTGCTCGCTGGCCGAGCAGCCTGCTGCCAGTTGATAGACCTGGACACCTTCCAGGTCGCGCACACCCTGCCCGTCATGCGCCCCTTTGCATGGATTGACGACGAGCAGTTCATCGCACAGTCGCCGAACTGGGCGGAGACGTTCCGCGACGGAGACGTAGTCAAGACAGAGACACGCCGAGTGGACCCGGCCCTCGCCGCCGCCGTGCCTGCCCTGGTGACGCCGGAGCCGTCCATGGTGCGGGTCTCCCGGACCTCCCTCGGGTGCCAGCCCTTGCTGCCGTCCCAGTGGCTCGATGAGGAGGTGTGCGCGGTCCTGTCGCCCGAGGGCGATGTCCTCTACACAGCCACCTCCTTCTCCCGCATCTCCGCGGTGCGGGTCGCCGACTCCCGCCTGCTATGGCAGCGCGCGCCGTCGCGGCTCGTCACCGAGGGCACCGTCGCCGCCATGGCCCTCGACCCCACGTCGAACCGGTTGATGACCGTCGGCGGAGGAGTGAGCCATGACATGCTCGTGTTGGATGCGGCGAGCGGCGCCGAACTCGCGCGCCACTCGTTGGGCACACTCGCACGCCGAGTAACGGGCGGCACGAACACCCGTGGCGACTCCATCTGTTTTCGCGGAGAGGGTCTGGGTGTGATTGGAACCAACAACGGCCTGGTCATCGAGCTGGGAAACGATGGGCGATGGAGCGCGTACAAGGCCGGCACCCGCTCGCTTCGAGCCATCGCCTTCTCCGCCGATGGCACCTCCATGGTCCTCGGGGGCGCGGAGAAGAACCTGCGCGCCATCTCGCTCTCCGCGCGCTGAGCCGTCTCCTCGCGCCAGCCCACCGCGCGGGCACGATTTCGCGATGGAACGCGCCGGACGAAGCTCCTGGTGAGTCGAGCAGCGCCTCAGCGTCGAGCCCCGAGGCAGGCGACGACGGCCGCGGCCAGGTTTGACGCTCGCGGTTCGCCGATCCGGAAGGACCAGAGGTTCGTGACGTAGCCGAAGCCGACACTGGCATCGGGGTCGGCGAAGCCAATCGAGCCGCCGGAGCCGGGATGGCCGAACGACCCGGGCCCGACGAGGGGCATCGGCGGGCAGGCTCGCCAGAACCCGAGCGACATGTTGAAGGAGCGGTTGGCCGGAACATCCAGTCCCGGCGGCAGCCCGTTCATCCTCGTCTTGTCGGTGTGGACGACGGTCATCTTCTCCACTGTCTCCGGATTCAGCAGCCGCACGCCGTCGACGTCGCTCACCGTGGCCGCATACATCCGCGCCAGCGAACGCGCGTCCGAGAACATGTTCCCGAAAGGGAACTCAGCGGCGCGGAAGGCACGCGTATTCATGTAGCCGCTGGTGTGGTCGAAGGCGCCGCCGAGCTGGCCGGCGCGGGCCTGGATGGAGTCCGGGCCCCACACGGCGTTCATCCAGGCGATGACCGTCTCCCTATCGAGGCCCGTGGTCTCAATCATCCCGGCGGTCATCTCCTCCAATGTGAATGGAGCGGCGTACTCGATTTGCGCCACCCTCCCCTCTTGCGCCTCGGGCAGCCCCATCCAGGCGCGCAGCCCGAGCGGGGCGGCGACCTCGTCGGCGAAGAAGGTGCCGAGCGACTTGCCAGTGATTCGCCGCACGACCTCCCCGACCAGGAACCCGAAGGTCATGCCGTGGTAGACGTGCTCGGTGCCCGGCTGCCACTCCGGCTTCTGCGCCTCGAGTGCCCGGATGACCGGGTGCCACGCACAGGCATCCTCGAACGTCAGCGGACCGTCGACGACGGGCAGACCGGCCTGGTGTGAGAGCAGCCAGCGCACGGGGATATGCGCCTTGCCGGCAGCGCCGAACTCCGGCCAGTACTTGACCACCGGGGCGTCCAGCTCGAGTTCGCCGCGCTGTGCCAGCAGATGGGCGCAGATCGCCGTCGCGCCCTTGGTCGTGGATGCGACCAGCGCGAGGGTGTCTTCGTTCCATGGACGGTTCGCCTCGCGAGCGGCGAGGCCGCCCCACAAGTCGACGACGGGACGGCCATCCACGTAGACGCAGCACGCCGCGCCGACCTCACCAGGGGTCCCTTCGAAGTTCGCCCGGAAGACATCGGCCACCTTCCCCCAGCCGTCCTCGACGTGTCCGTGCACCACGGGTACGCGTGTCGTCTCCAACATGACTCACTTCCTTTGCTCTGTGAGAGGGTCTGAAACGCATTGCTTGTACAGCGACGCGACGCCTGCCCTCGTGCTTCGCGAGCTGGCGTCCCGGGTCTGTTGCTGCTCGTGTTTCAAGAGCGCGGTGAATCGCGACGTCGCAATGCCTGTCGGAGCCCTGGGGCTCGACGGCGTCCTTGCTCGGTTCTGGTGCGCTGACAGCGTGGAGTTCGTTACGAACGCAGCACGTGGGCGCCGTGCTGTGTCTGCATCAAAGGCCCTTCGCTTCTTCTTCGGCGGCGTGCTCGAGCGCGCGGGTCAGCCGCTCCCGCTCCCGGAGGATCCACTGCCCCTTCGGGTAGTTCCGGACGAACGTCTCGATGAACTCCACGGGGTCTTCCCCGACAACCTGGCGGATGGGGGTCCGGTTCGCCGCGCTCTGTTCGAACAGGTCGACGAGGTCCGCATAGATGGCGGTCCCGTCGCCTCCCGTCCCGAAATACATCAGGTACCGCTCCAGCGCCTCGACCGCCGTGCGATAGCTCGCGGGAAGTTGTTTCGTGCGCGCCTTGTACCGCCGCCACTGCGTCTTCTCGCCGATCACCTTCGAGATGAACCTTGAGATGAACATGTCATCTGCCTCCTTTTTGGAGTTGGTCGAGCCGTTCAGTGAGGAAGCTCCACGTCCGCCAGAAGTCTTCGAGATAGGCCTGTCCCTGCGCGTTGAGCGAGTACACCTTGCGCGGCGGCCCCTTCTCGGACGGGACCTTCTCCACCCCCACCAGACCGCGCTGCTCAATCCTGACGAGCAACGCATAGACGGTGCCCTCGGCGATGTCGGTGAAGCCCATCTCCCGCAGCCGCGCCGTGATTTCGTAGCCGTACTCCGGCCGCAAGGACAGGATCGCCAGGACGATGCCCTCCAGCGTGCCCTTGAGCATCTCCGTCATCTGCTTGCCCACGAAACACTCCCCGAACTACTCAGCACTGCTGACTACCGGTACATAGTAACGCAGAATAGCGGCAGCGCAAGCCCCCTGGCGGGAAGGCATGAACGCCTTCACGTCGCTGACGTGCGGGCCGCAGACCGGACCACCGGGTCAGGACGGGACCATCGGCTCCGTGAGCTCGCGGACCGCGGCTTCGAGCTTGGGCCTCACCGCGGGCGTCTGCCTGGCGATATCGAGCATCGCGGCGCGCACGAAGGCGAACGCCTCGTCCTCGTCCAGCGCGGCGGGCCAGAGCAGGTCCATGCCGCCGGCGGGATGCGCGAAGGGAAAGGGCGCGGTGCGAAGATGCGGCCGCTGCCGCTGGAGCTGCGCCGCGAAGGCCTCGGGCAAGGTCGCCACCAGTTCGCCGCCGTCGACGATGGCTCCAATCGCGCTGAAGCTCGCGACCGAGCACCGGACGCGTCGCTCGACGCCGAACCTGTCCTCGACCGTGCCGCGGAGGTCTCCGTTGAAGGAGACGATGACGTGCTCCTGCGCGAGATACGCGCGCTTGCTGGGTCTCGCGCCGAGGCGCACGTGGCGCGGGTCGAACAGGCAGACGAAGTGGCCACGGACGAGCGGCGTGCGCAGGATGCCGCGCGGCAGCGTGTCGATGACCGTGGCCGCGAGGTCGACCCGGCGGGTCGCCAGCGCGTCGACCACCGTGCGGAACTGGACCGGCGTGCAGACGAGCCGCATCTTGGGCGCGTCGCGTCCGAGCCGGCGCAACAGCGGCGGCAGCAGCCACTCGTCCGCGAAGTCGGCCAGCCCGAGGCGGACGATTCGCTCGCTCGTGCGGGGGTCGAAGCGCGCCGGTGCGAGCGCGGCCTGGAGCATCGCCTCGAGCAGCGGGCGGACCTCGGTCACGAGGCGCGCGGCCCGGCTGGTCAGAATCACGCCACGGCCGTGGCGCGCGAGCATCGGCGTGTCCAACGACACGCTGAGCCGGGCGAGCGCCGCGCTCACCGCCGACTGCGTGAGGTAGAGCCCCGCGGCCGCTTTCGTGACCGAGCCCGTGTCGGCGACGGCGACGAGCACGCGCAACAGGTTGAGGTCGAGTTCCCTGGCACTCACAGCATTCATGATTGGCATTCATGCTATTTGCTAGTGTGAATCGGGGCCAGCGTTAGATTCGAGCCCATGACGAATACAGACACGCTCGGCGGTCGATTCACTTTCCCTGGCACATCGCTGACGGTGCACCGCATGGGGTATGGCGCCATGCAGCTCGCGGGCCCGCACGTCTGGGGACCGCCGCGTGATGTGGAAGCGGCCGCGGCGGTGCTGCGCGAGGCGATTTCCCTCGGCATCGACCACTTCGACACGAGCGACGCCTACGGGCCCCACGTCACGAATCAGCTCATTCGCGCCACGCTGCATCCGTATCCCAAGCACATCGTCATCGTCTCGAAGGTGGGTGGGCGGCGTGGCGAGGACAAGTCGTGGCTCCCGGCGCTATCGCCCACCGAGCTCCGCGAGGGCATCCAGGACAACCTGCGCCACCTCGGGCTCGACGCAATCGACGTCGTGAACCTGCGCATGATGAGCATGACGCCGACGGAAGGCCCTCTCGACAAGGAGCTCGCCGTCCTCATCGAGCTCAAGCGCGAGGGGCTCGTCCGCCACATCGGCCTCAGCAACGTGACGGCACGTCAGGTCGGGCAGGCGCAAGCGCTCACCGAAATCGTGTGCGTGCAGAATCACTACAACCTGGCGCATCGCGGAGACGACGCGCTCATCGACACGCTGGCGAAGCAGGGCATCGCCTACGTGCCGTTCTTCCCGCTCGGAGGCTTCACGCCGCTCCAGTCCTCGACGCTGTCGGAAGTGGCGAGCGAGCTGGGCGCGACACCGATGCAGGTCGCGCTCGCGTGGCTGTTGCACCGCGCACCGAACATCCTGCTCATCCCGGGCACGTCGTCGGTCGCGCACCTGCGAGAGAACGTGGCCGCGGCGTCACTCGCGCTGCCGGCGAAGAGCATCGCCGCGCTCGACGGAATCGCCCGCTGACAGCGATTCCGTGAGGGGCTGGCCGCCGGCGACCGACTTCATGGAATAACTCCTTCAGGATGAGGATTCACGGCGCATCGCCAGAGTGGATTCCCCCCTTCGCTCCGTGCGCGATTCAGCGCGGGCCCGCCGATGCGGTCAGGGGAACGGGGGAATGAGCCCGAGGGCATCCCAAGAATTTCCGGGCGATATGTCCTGAAGCGGAGGAGTTTATCAACGAGGCCGTGTGGGCGGGCGAGGCCGCGCACGACGACGAGACCGTGGCGAGGGCGCTCACGCTGGCCGAGGAGGCCCGGGCGCGGCTGGAGGTCCTGGGCGTCCGCGGCCAGCCGGAGCTCCAGAAGGTGCTCGCGTGACAGCGGAGTGAGGCGAAGCGCTGAGTTTCTTGGGACGGGGGAGAGCCTCCTCCCTCTTTCTCCTCGAATGCATGGGCGGCGACTCGCTGCCCCATCCAGAGGAGAAGCCCCATGGTGGCAGTGACAGCAACGGGTGGCAGTGCAGCGAAGGTCGATGCCGCCGAGGCGCAGCGCCGCGCGAAGGAAGCCCGGCAGAAGGCGGAGGCGGCACGCAAGGCCGCGGAGAAGCCGGTACAGACGCCCGAGGAGGCCATGCTCAAGGCGAACACGACGGCCGTCGAGGAAAGCAAACCGCCGCCCTACAGCGAGAAGGACATCGCCAAGGTGAAGCCGACGAAGAGCGAGCTCGACTCGGCCTTCGAGGGCACCCGTCGAAAGGCGGAGCTGGAGAAGCTGCTGGGCCTGACGCCCCCGCCGCCGCCCGTGGAAGTCGTGCTGGGGCCGTTGTGGGACGCGGCGCCGGCGAATTCGTCCGAGGAGAAGAGCCCCTTCGAGAAGCCCTTCTGGCAGACGCACACGACACAGACCCGCCCCTGGCTTCACGAAGGGCCCGGCCCCCTGGGCGACGTGGGGCACTCTCAAGCGCCCGGCGGTGGCACCGTCACCGGCAGCCAGGGTCCCGGCGTCACCTGTCCCATGATGTCGAATGAGCAGGCGAAGTCAGACGGCATGCGCGAGACGACCTCGCGTCCAGGACCGAGGGCTCGTCATGAAGGCACGAGCTCTCGCGCCTGGAGCTGTCTGCGCGAGATGACGTAGGCCACGCCGAGGTTGGGAACCCAGCAGAGCCAGGCGACGATTCTGTAGGCCGAGATGAAGTCGCCCATGGCGTGAATCAGGACGGGCATCCAGAGTCTCAGGGTGACCGCCGCGAAACAGGCGGCATAGCTGTAGGTCATCATGAGCCGGTGCTCTTCGATTCGCCGGCGTTTGATGAGCCGATAGGCGGAGGCCGTGGTGGAGAGCCAGACGATGCCCAGGCTGATGAAGCCCGACGCGGCGACGACGCCCCCCGTGGCGAAGAAGCCGATGTAGACGCCAGCAAGTCCACTCAACAGGACTGCTCCGACGTAGACCTTTCCAAGGAGCCGGTGCGCCCCGGGGCGCTTGAGTCGCAGTCTCGTGACGAACTGGGTCCAGCCGACGGCCAGCGCGAGTCCTCCCAGGGCGATGTGCGTGTAGAAGGCCGCGTTCCAGACGGGGTCGGCCAGGAGTTCGATGCTCTTCGAGGCACGGAGCCCGAAGTTCGAGGCCGCGAGGAAGTAGCTCACGGGATACAGGCCCACGGCCAGACAGAGGGCGGCGAAGAGGACCCAGCATGCCTTGCTTGCCAACATGGAGACTCGGGGTTCGGAGTGGGGAGGACAGGAACAGTGTACGCCGCGGGACTTCCAGAGCCCCTACGCGGCACGGCTCACACGATTGCGGAGCAGGACATCCGCGGCGGCGCGACGGGCTGACGTGCGGCGTACTATCCAAAACCTCATCGCCCCTTGGCGAAGATTGGAGAGTTCCGTGTCTTTTTGCCGCTCCCTCATGGCCGTTTCCGTCCTCACGCTGCTCGCTGGCTGCCAGGTCGATGGCGACGCCCATTCCTCCGAGGTTCCCGCAGGCGCGGGAACGCCCTCCACCTCTGGCGCGGTTGGCACCGGCTGGGCGGTCATCCGTGGCGAGCCCGCGCAAGTCACCTTCACGGTGCAAGGCGGCCGCGCCATCTTCGAGGGAGACATCGACCTGGGGCCGGCGGATGTGATTCCCACCCACCGCGAGGCACTGGAGCGCGCTCTCACGGACGGAGTGCAAGGCATGGGCAGCATCACCTACGCGAGCGGCAGCCGTTGGAGCTCGGGCAACGTGCCGTACGTCATCGACCCGGCCCTTCCCATGCAGTACCGGGTGACAGACGCCATCGCCCATATCGAGGCCAACAACCCGGGCGTGAACTTCTTTCCGCGCACCGCCGGGTACGCGGACTACATCTACATCACGCGAAACGCCACCGAGTGCAACTCACAGGTAGGGCGCGTCGGCGGCGGACAGGTCATCAATCTCGCGGACGGCTGCGGCACGGGCAGCACCATCCACGAGCTGCTGCACGCGCTGGGAATGTGGCACGAGCAGAGCCGCTGCGACCGGGACACCTACGTCGAAGTCCTCTGGGCCAATGTGCAGCCCGGGTATGCGCACGCCTTCAACCAGTACTGCGTCGGGTCGACGCCGAGCTCCGGCGACATCTATGACTACGATGAGGGCTCCATCATGCACTACCACCCCTATGCCTTCTCGAGGAACGGGGCGCCGACCCTCCGCTCCCTCCGGGGGAGGGAGTACCTCATGGGACAGACCTCTGGCATGAGCGCGACGGACGTGAAGACCGTTCGCTGGATGTACACAGACCCCGCTGTCTGTGGCGATGGCAGGTGCTATCCGGAGGAGAACAACCTGAGCTGCCCCGCGGATTGCCAGCCGTTCTGTGGCGACTTCATCTGCCAGAGTGGCGAAGAAGGCGTGTGCACCGATGACTGCCCTCCCTGCGGCGACGGCATCTGCACCATCTTCGAACAGAACGGCTCATGCCTCGCGGATTGCGGCACCTGTGGGAACGGCATCTGCGAGGCCTCGGATTCGCAGGTCCTCATATGCACTGATTGCTGGGGCCCTTTCTAACAACCCGTTGAAGGAGTCCGTATGCGCCGCTCCCTCCTGCTCTCCGCCGCCCTCCTGCTCCTGGCCACCTCCGGATGCAACGACTCCGACTCCGAGGACACCCCTGATTCTGGCGGCTTCGAGCTCCCCCCCGCCGGCGACTCCGGCTCCACCCCCCAGGTGCCAGCGTCCTCGTTCGCGGCGTGCTCCTTCTCCGAGAAGTGCACAGCCGCGCTCGAGCTTTGCTACGTCAGCCAGGAATGTCCCCCTGCCGTCCCCGAAGGGGTGGATGCCGGCACCTGCGCACCCGAGACAGGTGACCGCCTTTGTCATCGACGATGCAGCATCGGGCTCCCTTGCGGAGCCGGCGAGCGCTGCGAACAGGTCGGTATCGCGGAGCGTTCGGACCATACCGAGACGATCTCCCTCTGCTTCAACTGAGAGGCTGTCCCTGTCTGGAACCCGGTCGCCACGCCACCGGAGCTTGTCCCCCATGAATCCTCCGACGTTCATCACCGAAGGTGGCTTCAACTGGTCCTCCCGGGGCTTTCACTACACACTGTCTGACTTCGAAATCACCCAGACCCCCCTGACTGTTGTATTGCGCGAGAAGTTCGAGGCGACAACCGGGCTTGATTGCTCAGCCTTCTTCAGGGCCGGCAACTTTGTTCAGGGCGAGGCCATCAACATACTGGAGAAGTTCCTGGCTTCACCGAAGGCAACCGACTTCAAGCCTGGAGCCCGATACTTTTTCGCGCATCCGGTTGCATAGGCTTTGCGTCGTTACACCGGTCAGGAAGGCTCCGCCGAGGCCTTGATGAAGTCGACGAATGCCCGGAGCGGCGTCGGCACGAGACGCCGCCCGGGGTAGTAGAGAAACGGTCCGGAGAAGGACTGCCACCAGGGTTCGAGGATGGGCTCGAGGGCGCCCCGGTCCAGATGCGGGCGCAGCCAGTCCTCGAAGAGGTACACGATGCCGCAACCGGCGATGGCCGCGTCAACGGCGAGGTCGGTCGCTCCTCCGACCCGGACTATCAACGGCCCCGATGGTTCGACCTTGACGACCTCAGCGCCCCGCTCGAACTCCCACGACGTCATCGTCCCGCTCGGGAAGCGTCCGCGCAGACAGGCATGGTCGAGCAAGTCGCGGGGATGCAACGGACGACCATGGCGCTCGAGATAGGCGGGGGAAGCAGCGGCGGCGAAGCGCTGGACACGGGGCCCGATGGGCACCGCAATCATGTCCTGCTCCAATCGGTCATCGTAGCGGATGCCGGCGTCGCACCCGGCCGCGAGCACGTCGACAAAACTCTCGTCCGTCATCACCTCCAACCGGACCTCTGGGTAGGCCGCGAGGAAGGGCGGAACGATGCGGGGCAGAACCAGCCTCGCCGCGCTGACCGGCACATTGAGACGCAACACCCCCGCCGGCCTGTCTCGAAAGCCATTCACCACGTCGAGGGCCGCCTCCACCTCCGTCAAGGCGGGGCCGAGCCGCGCGAGCAACCCCTCGCCTGCTTCCGTGAGGACGACACTGCGCGTCGTCCGGTTGAGCAGCCTGACCCCCAGTTGGGCCTCCAGACGGCGCACCGCCTCACTGAGGCCGGACGCGCTGCTTCCGCTGCTGCGCGCCCCATCGCGAAAGCCTCCGGCGCGCGCCACCGCCAGGAAGGCATTCAAATCGCTCAGGTCGACCTTCATTGTTCGCCACTCCGCACAGCCCGTGCGGATTGTACCTGATTCTCGTCAGCCCGGCGGCGGCCTACTTTGCCTCGTCTTCAAAGGAGAGCGCATGTCCAGCATCGAGCAGGTCGGAACGTTCAGCCTTGGCGCGCGCCGCGTGAAGCGGCTCGGCTATGGCGCCATGCAACTGGCGGGGCCCGGGGTGTTCGGCCCGCCGAAGAACCGGGATGCGGCCCTCGCCGTGCTGCGTGAGGCCGTCGCGAGCGGGGTCGACCACATCGACACCAGCGACTTCTATGGCCCGCACATCACCAATCAGTTGATTCGCGAAGCGCTGCACCCCTATCGCGAGGGTCTCACCATCGTCACCAAGGTCAGCGCCAGGCGGGGTGCGGATGGCTCCTGGCTCCCTGCCCTTTCACGCGAGGAGTTGACCCAGGCGGTCCACGACAACCTCCGCAATCTGGGGCTGGAGGTGCTCGATGTGGTCAACCTCCGCAGCATGTTCAGCGTGCATCACCCCGCCGAGGGCTCTCTGGAGGCACCGCTCCGCGCGCTCGCCGACCTCCAGAAGCAGGGACTGATTCGGCACATCGGGTTGAGCAATGTCACGCGCACGCAAATCGCGGAAGGCCGCGAGATCTGCGACATCGTCTGCGTGCAGAACCAATACAACCTGGCGCATCGAGAGGACGACGCACTCATCGACGAGCTCGCCCGCGATGGCATCGCCTATGTGCCGTTCTTCCCGCTCGGCGGCTTCACCCCGCTGCAGTCGTCGACGTTGTCTGACGTCGCCGCGCGCCTCGGCGCCACGCCCATGCAGGTCGCGCTCGCCTGGCTCCTTCGTCGCTCGCCCAACATCCTCTTGATTCCCGGAACCTCATCCGTCGCCCACCTTCGGGAGAACCTCGCCGCCGCCGAACTCAAGCTTCCGGACGATGCGGTCAAGGCGCTGGACACCGTGGCGAGCATCGGCTCCGCCTGATTCCACCTCCCAAGCGGAGCTGGAGAGAACCCTGTCGTGTCGACTCCGGTCAGGGCGACGTGCCCTGCCGGAACGGCGTGGACGGCATCGTCGCGGAGCCGCCGGTCAGCAGGTCAATCAGCCCGTGCGGGGCGTTGGCGTCGTCGAAGCAGAGCGCGTGGACCTTCGCGGCCTCGACGGCGGCGTCCGCGCTCCGGATGAACAGGGCGGCTTCGTACTCGGCCAGCGCGGCTTCGAAGTCGCCCCGGTGCGCGGCCAAGGCCTTGCCGAGCTCGGCGCCGTCGTACATCGCCAGGTTGGCGCCCTCCCCGTCGGGCGGGTTCAGATGCGCGGCGTCGCCGAGAAGCGTCACCCCGGGCACGCGCGCCCACCGATGTCCGGGCGGGAGCGCATGGACCATTCGGAGGACGGGGGCGGTCTCCCCGTCGGTAATCAACGCGGTGAGCTCTGGCGCCCAGCCGTCGAACTCCGCCGCGACTCGAGCCTTCGCCACCTTCGGGTCCGTGAAGTCGATGCCCGAAATCCACTCCTTCGGCCGGGTGAGCGCGACGTAGGTATGCAGGACGCCGTTCGTCTCACGGTGGGCGACAATCCCCTTGCCGGGCGCGAGCGCGTAGAGCGCCCCGCCGCCAACGACCTTCGCGCTGGCCGGGTGGCGCGCGTCGGCGTCGAGCAGGTACGTCTCGATGAACGAGGTGCCGACGTACTCGGGCTTCGCCTCGGACAGCAGCGGCCGGACCTTCGACCAGGCGCCGTCCGCACCGACCACGAGGCTCGTCGTCACGCTCGCCCCGTCCGCGAACGTCACCGTGTGCTGCCCTTCGCCGAGCGGGCGGATGGCCATGACCTTGCGCCCCCAGTGGACGGTGCCGTCGGGCAGCGAGTCGAGCAGGATGCGCCGCAGATCTCCACGATGCACCTCGGGGCGAACGCCGCCGCCGTCGTCGGGCTGGTCGAGCAGGACCGCGCCGTGCGGGTCGAGCACCCGCGAAGCCTCGCCTCCTGGATGGATGATTCGGCGGAATTCGTCGAACAGTCCGGCTGCCTTCAGCGCGAGCTGCCCGTTGTAGTCATGGATGTCGAGCATCCCGCCTTGCGTGCGCGCCTCCGCGGATGCATCGGCCTCGTAGACGGTGGCGGCGATGCCGTGGACGTGCAGGACACGAGCGAGCGTCAGCCCTCCGAGCCCAGCGCCAATGATTGCGATGGAAGTCATCGTGATTCCTTTCAAGGCGAAGCCCGCCCGGCGACGCCGTCGCGGCCCATGGAACGCCGTTCCATAACAACATTGGAACGCCGTTCCATTTCTGTCAAGATGGGGCCATGGGAACCACGAAGCGCGGCTCGGAACGACGTGAGGACGCGCTCTCACGGGAGCGAATCGTCGACGCGGCGATTGAGCTGCTCGACGAAGAGGGGGAGAGCGGGTTGACCTTCCGCTCGCTTGCCTCGCGGCTGGCGACGGGACCTGGCGCGCTCTACTGGCACATCGCGAACAAGGGCGAGCTGCTCGTCGCCGCCACCGATGCCGTCGTCGCCCGCACGATGACCCAAGTCCCCGTCGTCGCCACCCCGCACGAAGCCATCCGCGGCATCGCGGTCGGCGTGTTCGAGACGATTGATGCGCATCCGTGGGTGGGCGCGCAGCTCTCTCGCGCGCCGTGGGAGACCCCGACGCTGAGGATATTCGAGCGCATCGGACGTCAGGTCCAGGCGTTGGGGGTTTCGGGCCGCGCCCAGTTCACGTCGGCGTCGGCGCTGTTGAGCTACATCGTTGGCGTGAGCATCCAGAATGCCGCGAACGGCCGCCTGTTCGAGCCGTCCGTGGACCGCGCTGACTTTCTCGACACGATGTCGGCCCGGTGGAAGCAGCTCGACGCCCACGAGTATCCCTTCACTCGGAAGGTCGCGGCCCAACTGCCCGGACACGATGACCTCGCCGAGTTCCTCGCCGGCATCGACCTCATCCTCGCGGGCATCGCGGCATCGCGCTGACGCGTCGCCGAGCGGCGCCCGGCCGACGGTGTCGAAGCGGGCGCAATCCTTCACGCACGCAATGCCACGTCAGGAAGTGCGTAAGGGCGAGTGAATGACAGACACCCCCAGTGCGTCCTCCGTTGGAAGGGGCCACGGCGCTCTCCTTGATGGTCAAACTCCCAAGACTTGACCAACCTGTATTCCTAGATTTTCCTGAGGGGTCGTATGCGTGACCGAGTTCCCCCATCCACCCCGTCTGGCGAACCGGAACGCGTCACGGAATCGGCCCCCACGCCCTCATGTCCTCAGGAAGTGACGCTGACGGACCTTCTCGCCGGGCTGCTCTCCGAAGAGCACCGGGTCTCCGTCCTGGCGCACGTGGAAAGCTGCGCGGATTGTCGGTGGGGCCCTGGCGGCGGGGAATGGAACGGAGCTCCCACGGACGCCCTCCCAATCCCCGAGGCCGGGTGACAGGGTCTCCCGCTACGTGGTGACAGGACCCCTCGGGTCGGGAGCGATGGGCGTCGTCTACGCGGCGGATGACCCGGAGCTGGGCCGCCGGGTGGCCCTCAAGAGGCTTCGCCCCGAGGGACACCAACGAGACGACCTGCGGCAGCGGCTGCTGCGCGAAGCCCAGGCGCTCGCCCGACTCGCGCATCCCAACGTCGTCACCCTCCTTGACGTGGGTACCCATGGCGAGGCCGTCTTCCTGGCCATGGAGCTCGTGGAGGGAATCACCCTGGCGGAGTGGATGAGGGAGCCGCGTCCCTGGAGGGAGGTGCTCCGGGTCTTCCTTGAAGCCGGCAAGGGGCTGGAGAAGGCGGACGCGGTGACGGTGCAGAACGCGCCCGAGTTGACGGCCGCCCTCGAGGGACTCACCGGATGCCGCGAAACCCCCGGGCTCACCAGCCGCCCTCCGCCTCCCGACGACCTGCGCCCCCGGGTGGACGCGGCACGGCACACGCTGGCGCAGGCAAGGGCCCACAGCGTGGCTCGTCGCGCCCCCGAGTACGCGCTGCTGCGCGAAGACGCACGCCAGCTCCTCGTCGAGTCGCTCCGCAAGGCGGTGGCCGTGCTCCCCGAGCAGGAGCGGGCCCTGCTGCGCTTGCACCATTTCCATGGGTTCACGATGGACCGGCTGACGCTCATGTATGGGGGCTCGCGCTCCGGCGTCGCGCGCAGGGTCGCCGATGCCCGCGAGCTGCTTCTCGAGCGCGTCCGCATGGAGCTCGCGCCCCGGCTGAAGCAGGACCAGCTTGCCTTGGAGAGCCTCCTGGGACTGGTCAACAGCCGATTGGATATCAGCCTCCATGGAATGCTCGACTGACGCCTTCACGGCAGGTCAGTCGGTCAAGACTTCGTCATGCCACTTCGGACGCTCCCCGAGCCTTTCGGGGGGAAAGAGGAAATGGCCTGGCCCGCATCCCAAGAAATCCTTCGTCCCGCCCCCTGAGGCTCGCGCGGGCCACGGACGCGGCGATGGCCGGGTACTCGGTGGGTTCGGGAGTCGCTGGGCGCGACACCATGGCACACCACCCGTGAACCGCCGGACCTGTCGCGGAATCTGTCTGTGATTGCCCCGGGCAGAGCGACCTCCGGAGGAGTGGATCACATGTGCGGTTCCGAGCCCTGATTGCCATACCAGGGGCTTCGCGGTGCGTGACGGTGCGAGGAAGTACCCACCCCGCTGACGATATGTCTCGGACGTCGAAATACATATCGCAACACCCCAATCCTGGATGAAAGAGGTAGCGCCTGTCGGATTCATCGGGTATATCCTGATTTTGAATTTAACTCTCAAAATCACCGAATCCACGGAAAAATACAGATGGCGCGGCTCACGAAAGGGGCTGGCCGGCTCTGCATCGCGGGTTGGTTTGTCATCTTCGCCACGCTGCTCGTTACAGAGGGTGGGGAGGACGACTCCGCCATGAGGCAGGAGGCCACCACTCACTCCATGGCGAAAGGCAGAAGCCTGAGCCATGCGACGTACACCAGCGCGCACGCGTGCCCTCGGGACGGCCTCCACCGCGTCGCCTCGGGCCGGCTGTTCTTCGACGCGAGCGAGCCGGAAATCATCGCGATGTCACATCAGGGTGGCAAAGACAGTACCGTTGTCACCACCAACGAGGACGAGCAGGAATGGGCTCACCTCGCGGTCCCGCCCCACCCCCTCATCACCTGGGAGGACCTCCCACCGGTGGTGCATCCAGGACTGGAGCGGGTGGAACCTGACACAGGGGAGCCATTCCGACCTGGTTAGGGCTTCAACGCCCACGGCCCCCCATTCACCGCGCCTGCAGCGTGTCTGTCCACGCCAGGGCCGCATTGTGTCTCGAAACCGCCCCACGCCGCGGCATGTCAGGCCTCGGCCGTAGTGTGCCTGTGAGCTGAAACGCAGTCCCCGCGTGTCCACCCACGCAATGGCAGACGTGTGTCCAGACGTTGAAATCGATTCGCATTATCCAAGTCAACACAGAAGGAGCAGACATGCAGGCAGAGACTGAAGAAGGACAGCGGGTGCCGAACCTGGCACCCCACTGGCCCCGCCGCCCGTCGTCGGTGCTGGCGGGCTCTCGGGAGGGGCTGGCCGCGGTGTCCGCGGCATTGACGGGCGCGGTGGGCAGCGCGCTGGCCGTCGCGCGGTGGCCCCATGGTCCCCTCAGGGCGGGGACTCCGGCGGACATCCTGGCCGCGGCCACGGCGGCGCTGGGCGTGAAGGGCATCCCCGAGGAGGGCATCGGCACCGAGGCCGCGCTGGCCCGGGTCGGCAGGGTGCTGGTGGAGTATGGGCTCCACCTGTCGCATCCGCATGCGGTGGCACACCTCCAGCCGCCCCCGCTGGCGGTCGCCGTCGCCGCGGACGCGCTGGCCAGCGCGAGCAACGCCTCGCTGGACACGTATGACTCGGGGCCGTCGGCCATCGCCATGGAGCGCTGGCTCATCCAGGGGCTGGTGGAGCTGGCCGGGCTTGGCCATCAGGCCGACGGGGTGCTGACCCCGGGCGGTTCGATGTCCAACCTGCTGGGCCTCCTGCTGGCGCGGGACGCGGCGGCGCTGCGCCGTGGCATCGACACCCGTCGTCAGGGCGTGGGCACGCTGCGGGGGCCCGTCGTGCTGTGCTCGGAGCTGGCGCACTTCTCGGTCCACCGCGCCTGCGCGGCGCTCGGCCTGGGAGAGGACGCCGTGCGGCCCGTTCCGACCGACTCGCGCCGACGCATGAGGCCCGAGGCGCTGGCCACCCTCCTTCGGGAGCTGGGTCCGGAGCACACGCCGCTGGCCATCGTCTCCACGGCGGGGACGACGGACTTCGGCAGCATCGACCCGCTGCCGCAAATCGCCGCCATCGCCGCCGAGCACGGCATCTGGATGCACGTCGACGCGGCGTACGGCTTCGGGGCGCTCTTCTCGGAGCGGCTCGCGGGCCGGTTGGCGGGCCTGGAGCTGGCGGACTCCATCACCCTGGACCTGCACAAGCTGGGCTGGCAGCCCGCGGCGACGAGCGTGCTGCTGGTCTCCAACGCCAGTGCCTTCACCGCCCTGGAGCGCGAGGTCGCCTACCTCAACCCGGTGGACGACGCGGACGCGGGCTATGAGGGGCTGCTGGGCCGCAGTCTGCAGACCACCCGCAGGCCGGACGCGGTGAAGGTCGCCGCCACGCTGCTGGCGCACGGGCGCCGGGGCCTCGGGGAGATGGTGGATGCCTGCCACGACCTGGCCCTGCACGCCGAGAAGCGCATCGCGGCCGAGCCCGAGCTGGAGCTGGTGTCCCCCGCCGAGCTGACCACCGTCGTGTTCCGCTACCGCTGCTCCGAGGCTCCCGAGCGCGAGGATGAAATCAACGGCGAGATGCGCCGCCGGATGATGGAGACCGGGGCCGCGTTGATAGGGCGCACCTCGGTCCGGCTGGACGGGCCCGACTCACCGGAGCGGGTGTGCCTCAAGTTCACCCTGCTCAACCCCACCACGACCCCCGAGGACATCGACGCCCTCGTGGATGCCGTGCTCTCGGCCGGCCGCGCCTGCTCGCCCCGCCTCCAGAAGGGGGCCGCATGAGCGCCGCCCTTCCCCTGGACGCGGCTTCCGGAACGGACCCGCTGAACGACGCGGACCCGCGCCGCGCGGCGGAGCATGCCCACCTGGAAGCGCTGCTGCGCTGCTGGCTCGTGGAGACCCACACCCCGGTCCACCCGGGGCCGCTGCGCGTCACGCTGCCGAGCACCGGGCTCAGCCTGCGCACCGAAGTCACGCACTGCTCGCCGAGCGGGTGGCACCGCTTCGGGCCGGTGCTCCTCGAGGGCCCGGGCGGAGCACTCTCCCCCGCCGACCCTGTCCTCGCCGTGGCGCTGGTGGCCCAGGAGGCCACGCGGCGAGGCGGCGCGCGCCGTGGCGGCATTCCCTCGGGCCAGACGGCCGACCTCGTCGAGCGCACGGCCGAGTCGGTGCGCCGCGCGGCGGACTTCGTGGCCCACCGCCGCGAGCACCCGCTCTCTCCTCCCCCCGTGGATGGCTTCCTCGCGGCGGAGCAGGCGCTGATTCTCGGACACCTGCACCACCCGGCCCCCAAGAGCCGGGACGGGCTCTCCGCCACGGACAACGCGGACTTCTCCCCGGAGCTGCGGGGCTCGTTCCGACTGCACTGGTTCGCCGCGGCCCCTTCGGTGGTGTCGCACGACGCCGTCGTCGGCTCGCCCTCGCTCTCCGGGAGGGACACCGTGGCCCTGCTCGCGGACCTCTCGGAGCTGCCCCGACAGGACGGCCGGGTGCTGGTGCCGGCGCATCCCTGGCAAGCGCGGGACTTGCCGCGGCGGCCCAGAATCGCCGCGCTCATCGAGGCGGGCCTGCTGACGCCCCTGGGCGAGAGCGGGCCGCGCTGGTGGGCCACCTCCAGCGTGCGCACCGTCTACCGGCCCGACGTCTCGGTGATGCTGAAGCTGTCGATGGGCCTGCGGCTGACCAACTCCCGCCGCGAGTCCACGCGCACGGAGCTGCGCCGCGGGTTGGAAATCCACCGGCTGCTGGATGCCGGCTACGCGCGGGAGACCTTCGCCGCCCATCCCCGCTTCTCCATCGTGAGAGACCCGGCGTGGCTGGCGGTGGACGAGCCCTCCCGGGCGGAGGGTCCGGACGTCACCGGCCTGGACGTGGCGGTGCGCGAGGTGCCCGCCGGCATCGCCGACCTGCGCTGCCTCGTGGGGCTGGTGGCGCCGCGCCCGGGCCTCGGGCGCAGCCTGCTGGGGACCATGGTGGCCGCGCTCGGCGCGGGCGCCGCCGAGCAGTGGGTCGCCGACTACACGGACCGAGTGCTGGTGCCCATGCTGCACCTGTACGCGGCCACCGGCATCGGCCTGGAGGCGCACCAGCAGAACACCCTCGTCCAGCTCGATGCGAAGGGCCGCGTCACCGGCTCCGCGTTCCGCGACAACCAGGGCTACTACCTCGCGGCGTCCCACCTGCCTCGGCTGCTCGGGCTGCTCGGCGTGGACACGTCGACGCTGGCGGTGGTCGACGACGACATCGTCGACGAGCGGCTCTCCTACTACCTGCTGCGCAACCAGGCCCTCGCGGTCATCGGGTGCCTGGGAGTCGATGGACTGGGAGACGAGCGTCGGCTGCTCGCGGTGATGGCCGGGCGCCTGCGGGAGGCGCTGCCGTCGCTGGCTTCGGCGGGGCCTCGTGGAGACCGGCTGGCCCGCCGGTGGCTGGAGGCCGACACCCTGCCCTGCAAGAGCAACCTGCTCACACGGCTGCACGGCATCGACGAGGTGCTCGCGCCACTGGACGCGCAGTCCGTCTACCTCGACGCGCCCAATCCCCTGCGCGAGGTGACGCGATGATGACCGCGCCACGACAAGACGCCGCGGACGCCCACGTGCCGGCACCTCCGGTGGCACGAGTCACCGAGCCCTGGTCGCTCCGGCCCGCCAGCGTCACCGAGGACCTGGAGCGGGTGACGCGGTGGATGCACGCCCCGCATGTGGCCGCGTTCTGGAAGCAGGCCTGGCCCGAGGAGCGCTGGCGGGCCGAGTTGGAGCGCCAGCTCGCCGCGGACCACTCGCTGCCGTGCATGCTCCATTTCGAGGGCGCCCCGGTGGCATACCTCGAGGTGTACCGGGTGGTGAGGGACAGGCTGGCGGGACACTACGCCCAGCGGCCTCACGACCTGGGTGTCCACGTCGCCATCGGCGAGCTCGGAAGCACCGGGCGCGGCCTGGGCCGGGCGCTGCTGCGCGAGGTGGCCACGGGGCTGCTCGCCGCGGACCCACGCTGCACCCGGGTGGTGGCCGAGCCCGATGCACGCAACGCCCCGTCGCTGCGCGCCTTCACCGCCGCCGGCTTCCAGGTCATCGGCCCCATCACCCTGCCTGACAAGACGGCCACGCTGCTCGTCTACCCCCGCTCCGAGGAAGACCTCCCATGAATGCCGTGACTTCCGATGCTCTCCCCCTGCACTCCGAGCACGACGTGGTCGCGGTCGGCTGCGGGCCGTTCAACCTCGGGCTCGCCGCGCTCGCCTCCTCCGTGGAGGGACTGGACCTGGTCGTGCTCGAGTCCCGGCCGGAGCTGCGCTGGCACCCGGGACTGATGTTCGACGAGGCCCTGCTCCAGCTGAGCTTCCTCGCCGACCTGGTGACGCTCGTCGACCCCACCCACCCGCTGTCCTTCCTCGCGTACCTGCGCGAGATGGACCGGCTCTATCCGTTCTACATCCGCGAGCGCTTCCACCCGACGCGCCGCGAGTACGAGGACTACCTGCGCTGGGCCGCCTCGAAGCTTCCCTCGGTGCGCTTCTCGCACCAGGTGGAGGCGATTGACTGGGACGCGGAGCGCCAGCGCTTCACCGTGAAGGTGCTGCGCGGGGACGGCCGCCGGTTGTCCATGACGGCGCGCGATGTCGTCATCGGCATCGGCACCGAGCCGTCGGTGCCCGGGGCGCTCTCCGCGCTGCCCTCCGACAAGCTCATCCACACCGGCCACTACCTGCACCGGCAGCCGGACGTGGATGCCGCGCGTCACGTGACGGTGGTCGGCTCCGGGCAGTCGGGGGCCGAAGTCGCCCTGCACCTGCTGCAGCGCAACCTCGCCGGCGGGGCCGCGATGAGCTGGCTGACGCGGACGGTGTCCTTCGCGCCGCTGGACTACACCAAACTGACGCTGGAGATGACCACGCCGGCCTACGTCCGGTACTTCCACGCGCTGCCCCAGTCGACGAAGGACCGGCTCGTCGCCGAGCAATGGCGGCACTACAAGGGCGTCTCCTCGGAGACGCTGGAGCAGATTCACGACCTGCTGTACCGGCGGGAGCTGGAGCGGGGGCTGGCCGACGTGGAGCTGCGCAGCGGCGTCGCGGTGGAGCACGCCTCGGTGAACGGCTCGGGCGACGTGGTGCTGCGCTGCCGGCACCTGGACACGAAGGAGACGTTCGAGCACACGACGTCGCTGGTGGTCGCGGCCACCGGGTACAAGCAGCGTTCGCCAGGCTTCCTGCGGCCCATGGACGGGCTGCTGCGCTGGGACGCGCAGGGCCGCTACCAGGTGCGGCTGGACTACTCGGTGGAGCTGGCACCCGAGGTGCGCGGACGCATCTTCGTCACCCACGCCGACCTGCACAGCCACGGCGTCGCCGCGCCCGACCTGGGCGTGTCCGCGTACCGCAACGCCACCATCCTCAACGCCGTCGCGGGACGCGAGGTGTTCACCCTGCCCCGGCGCACGGCCTTCTCCCGCTTCGGGCTCCCCGAGGCCACCGCGCGTCCCAGGCCCCACCCGCCGGAGCCGCGCCGGGTCGACCTGCCGGTGGTGCCCGACGACGTGGCGCCGCCCCGTGCCACGCGCGTCTCGGAGGCCTCATGAGCGCGGAGGCTCCCGCTGTTCCCGGTGACGTGCCGGAGGTCGACACGCCGGCGCGCATCGCCGCGCGGCGCGCGGCCGGATGGACCTTCGCGCTGGTGAGCGCGGGCGGAGTGGTGATGACGCTGGACGTGACGGTGGTCAACGTCGCGCTGGCGGCCATCGCCAGGGACCTGGGGGCCGGGCTGCACCAGGTGCAGTGGACGGTCTCCGCCTACTCGCTCGCGTTCGGCGCCCTGCTGCTCACCGCGGGCGCGCTGTCCGACCGCATCGGCCGGCGGAGCGTCTTCGTCGCGGGCATCACGCTCTTCACCCTCGCCTCGGCGCTGTGCGGCCTCGCGCCCGACGCCGGCACGCTGGTCGCCGCCCGGGTCGCCCAGGGACTCGGCGGCTCCATGGTGTTCGCTCCCGCGCTCGCCCTCATCGCCGCCGTGTATGAGGGCGCCGACCGACGACGGGCCATCGCGACCTATGCGGCCATCGCCTCCGCCGCGGGCGCGCTCGGACCGGTGGTGGGCGGCGTGCTCGTCGAGTTGGTCGGCTGGCGGTGGATATTCCTCATCAACGTGCCCATCGGCGTGGCCGTCGTCGTGGGCGCACTGACCCGGATGCCCGCCCTCAGGCCGCAGGACACCCAGCGCAAGCTGGACCCGCTGGGAGCTCTTCTCGCCATCGGCATGCTGCTGTCACTTCATTACCCCCTCGTGATGGGGCCAGACGTCGGCTGGACTTCGCCCCGCGTACTCATCCCGGCGTGCGTGGGAGTCGTCCTCCTCGTGGCCCTCATCGCGAGCCAGCGCCGGCCCGGCGCCATGCTGGACCTGGAACTGCTGCGCATTCCCGCGCTCTCGGGAGCCGCGGTGCTCGGGTTCCTGGCGCGCATGTCCAGCCTGGGCGTGCTCGTCTTCACCACCCTGTGGCTGCAGCGCGCGGCCGGAGGCTCTCCCCTCCAGGTGGGGCTGCGGCTGCTCCCGCTGACGGGCAGCCTGCTCGTCGTCGGCATGTTCATGGCGCGACTGCAGGCGCGCTTCTCCGCCGCCCCGCTCGTCTCCAGCGGCTTCGCCCTCCAGGGCGCGGGGCTGGGACTGCTGGCCCTGGGCGCGGCCGTGCCCCAGGCGCAGTGGGCCCTGAGCTTCGCTGGATTGGTGCTGATGGGAGCGGGCGGCGCCGTCCTCTTCCCACCGCTGATGGGCGTGGCGGTCGGCGTGGTCCCCGCGGACCGCGCGGGGATGGCCTCGGGGCTGACCAATGCCTGCTATCCCCTGGGAACGGCCACGGGGGTGGCGCTCTTCGGTGCCGTGTTCTCCTCGCGGCTCGGCGCCACCCTCTCGGCCGGTCCGCTCCCGGCCGAGGCAGCCCTGCACACCCGCACCGCCGTGGAGACCGGGCAGTTCGACGCCGTCGAGCCCGCCCTCGTACCGCTCGCCCACGCGGCCTTCGCCAACGCCTACCTCGCGGTGTGTCTCGCCGCGGCGGGCGTGTGTCTGGGGGGCGCCGTGCTCGCCCTCCGCGTCCTTTCCCACCCGGCGTCCCGGGCTCTGCGCCCGGCCGTCCGTGAGCCGTCCCTTTCCTTGAAGGAGTCCCCGTGAAATCCCACAACGAAGCCCTGGACCTCAAAACCTCCGTGACGCGTCTTCCCACCGCCGCGAGCCCCGCTCCCGACGAGCGCGGCGACCACCCGGTGCCAGCCCTCGCCGAAGTGGGCCCCGCCGCCTGGCGCGAGGCCAACCGTCGGCTCCTGGCCAAGGCCCTGGGCGAGTTCTGTTTCGAGGAGATGCTCAAGCCCGTCCAGGCCGGCGAGGGACGCTACCGGGTCGACCTGGGGAGCGGGACCTCCTATGTGTTCTCCGCGCGGCCAGGCGCCTTCGGGTGGCTGAAGGTGGACCCCGCGTCCATCACCCGCAGCGCCACCAGCATGCTCGGCAACAGCATCGCCGAGGCGGCCTGGGACGCGTTGCAGTTCCTGACGGACTCAGCCTCCACCCTGGGCACGGACCCGTCCACGCTGGCCACGTACTTCAACGAGCTGTCCTCCACGCTGGCGGTGGATGCCGCGCGCATCACCCACGGGGGCCACACCGCCGCGGAGCTGCGCGCCGTGGGCCACACGGAGCTGGAGTGCCACATGACGGGGCACAACTGGCTGGTGGCGAACAAGGGCCGGGTGAACTTCACCGCGTCCGACGTGCGCCGCTACGCCCCGGAGTCTCGCCAGCCGGTGCGGCTCTTGTGGGTGGCCGTGCACCGCGGGCTGGCGGAGTTCCGCGGGACGTCTGAGCTGTCCGAGCACGCGGTGCTCGCGCGCGAGCTGGACGAGGCGACGCGGAGCCGCTTCACCCGCGTGCTCACCTCCGCGGGGCTCTCCCCGGAGGCCTTCGTGTGGATGCCCGTGCACCCGTGGCAGTGGGAGCAGGCCGTGCAGGTGCTGCACGCCGCGGACGTGGCGCAGCGGCGAATCGTGCCGCTGGGAGACAGCCCCGACCTGTACCTGCCGGGCCAGTCCATCCGGACCATGGCCAACATCACCACGCCCGGCCGTTACGACGTGAAGCTGCCGCTGAGAATCGTCAACACGCTCATCTGGCGGGGGATTCCACCGCACTGCACCCTCGGAGCGCCCGTCGTCACCCAGTGGCTCAAGTGCCTCCTGGAAGGCGACGCCTTCCTCGCGGAGACGTGCCGCACGGTGTTCCTCGGAGAGGTCGCCTCGGTGACGGTGCGGCACCCGTACCTCTCCAAGGTGGCGGACGTGCCGTACCAGCACCTGGAGACCCTGGGTTGCATCTGGCGCGAGCCGGTGGCCGCGCGGCAGGCCCCGGAGGAGCGGGTGCGCACGTTCGCCTCGCTGCTGCACGTGGACGGCCAGGGCACGGCGTTCGTCGCGGAGCTGGTGCGCGCGTCGGGCCTTGGCGCGGAGGCGTGGCTGCAGCACCTGTTCGACACGCTGCTCATCCCGTTGATGCACGTGCTCTATCGCTACGGCATCACCTTCAACCCGCACGGGCAGAACACGCTGCTGGGCTTCGACCAGAACGATGTTCCCCACCGGCTGTACCTGAAGGACTTCGTCGACGATGTCTGCGTGTCCTTCACCGATGTCCCCGAGCGGGGCCCCGAGCCCGACGGGCATGACCACGTGCTGCCGCGCAAGCACCCGTCGGTCATCCGCCAGCACGTGGTGGACCAGGTCTTCGTGGGGCACTTCCGTTACCTCGCGCCGCTGTGCGAGGAACAGCTCGGCATGCCCGAGCAGGCGTTCTGGCGACAGGTCCGGAGGACCATCCTGGGCTTCCACCAGCGCTTCCCCGAGCTGCGCGAGCGCTTCGCCGAGTACGACCTGCTGGTCCCCGAGATTCCGCGCTACGCGCTCAACCGGGACCGCCTCGTCGTCACCCGCTACACCGACCGGGCCCTGCGCCACGCGCTGTATCCGAACGGGACGCTGCCCAACCCGCTCGCGCACGACTGACGCGTGCCTCCCCTCTCCCCCGCGCCTTCCGTGGGCGGGGGAGAGGGTGCCTGTCGAACAGGTGGCGCGAGCCCTGCTTCGTCAGAAGTCCGCCGTCACCTTGAAGGACAGCGAGCGGCCGGGTCTCTGGACGCCAAAGAAGTCATAGGTCTTGGCGTTCGTGAGGTTCAGCACCTCCAGCGTCCCCCCCAGCGTCGGTGAGCCCTCCCTGACATAGGAGAGGCCCAGCGAATGGGTGAGCTGCGCGTCGATCTGCTGCTTGTACTCGCGCAGCCCCTGGCTCTCCCATCCTCGGAAGAAGCCGTGCACGTACCGCGAGGTGAAGCCGAGGGAGGCGAAGTCACCCGGCAGCAGGAGCGCGCGGCGCTGCACCCGGGCGGAGAAGTTCGCGAAGAGCCAGGGACGGTTCGGGATGCGGTCTCCGTCGAAGGCCGCGAAGGCCCCCTGCCCGCCCGCATTGCGGAAGTCCTGCCACGTCCCGTTGGCATCCACCGCCACCCAGTCACCGGGCGACGTCCATCCCGCGGAAGCCTCGACGCCCAGCGAGCGCGCCGCGTACACGTTCTGGTAGCTCAGGGTGGTGTCGTTCCCCAGCAACACGATGAGCTGGTCGGCGAGTCGCGCGAAGCCTCCGACGCTGCCCCGGAAGCTTCCTACTCCGGTGCGCCAGTCATCCAGGGTGAGCTCCAGATTCGCGTTGTGGCTCACCTCGGGCCGCAACCCCAGGTTCGAGAGCACCAGCACCCCATCGCCAAACAGCTCGTCCGGGCCGGGAAGGCGCGTGGCGTATTCATACGAGAGCTTGGCCAGCAGCCCATGCGGGAGGAACCACCGCAGGCTGTCGCCCACCCCCAGACGCTCGCTGGCCTGGTCGTGCTCGCGGAAGACGCTCCCCGGGAGCACCTCCTCCGAGGCCGAGCGCATGGCGTAGCCCTTCACGAAGGCCACGTTCTTGAGCACCCCGTCACCCAGGATGAGCTCGTGCTCCAGCCCACCCACCAGCGTGAGCAGGTCCCGCTGCGCGCTGAGGGGGTCGCGCTGGTCCGTGCCCTGCTTGAGCCGGTCCTCTCCCTGGCGCGTCACGAAGGTGGGGGCCAGCGAGAGCCGCAGTTGCTGGGCCGGGGAGACCGCGTAGCCGGCATGCAGGCGCGCCAGGACGCTGTGCTGCCAGAGCACCTGGTCCGCCGGCGTGACGCCCAGCTCTCCCGGCTGGCGCCGCTCCACGCCCTTGTTGCCGTACCAGTCGTAGACGGACATCGCCATGTCCCGGAAGTCCGTGTCGCGCCGGCTGTAGCCCCCCACGCCGTCCAGCCGCAGCTTCCCCGCGAGCAGCCCGCCCTGGGACCACGTCGCCAGCGCTCCGTAGCTCGACTCGGCGGAGCGCGCCTCGCCGTACGGCACCGTCATCACCACGTTGTTCTGCAGCTCCTTCCGGGCGCGCGTGCCGAACACGCGCAGGGAGAGGCGCTCCGCGAAGGGCCGCTCGACGACGCCGACCTCCAGCCCGCCACCGGCCGCGGTGAACCCGTCATGGAAGCGCGGCACGCGAGCCGCCTGGAGCCGTCCCCTCTCATCGGCGACCTCCACGTCCACTTTGTAGTCGTTGCGCGCCAGGTCCCCGAAGACATGGCCCTTCACGAAGAGGCCGCTGGTGCCCGCCGTGTACTGTCCCGACGCGGTACCGCGGTACGTGCCGAAGGACCCCGCCTGCAGCGAGACGGAGGCCCCGCTCGGCTCGTCGCCGTCCGAGGAGACCAGGTTGACCGCGCCGCCCAGCGCGTCCGCCCCGAAGCGCACGGGCACCACGCCCCGATAGACTTCCACGCGCTCGAGCAGGTTGACGGGCACATTCGCGAGCCCCAGCCCGAAGCCCGCCAGCTCCAGCGGAACCCCGTCCAGGAAGAAGCGAACCTGCTCGCCGGAGAAGCCATTGAGCGAGAACCGGCTGGCGGAGCCGAGCCCGCCGGTCCGCTGCACGCTGACGCCGCTGTTGCGGCTGAGCACCTCACCCAGGTCCGCGGACTGCTGACGGGCCTCCTCCAGCTCCACCACCCGGACCGCCTCCGCCGAGAGGGCGCGCTCCTCGCCCTTGCTCAACTGACGGCCCGTCACCTCGATGGTGGTCTCCAGATTGAGGCTCTCGTCGAGCACCGCGTCCAGCTCCGTGCGCTCACCCGCCGCCACCTGGATGCGATAGGCCTTCGCCTCACAGCCGGGGACATAGGCATGCAGCTCGTAGGAACCGGGGGCCAGCCCCTTCACCTCGAAGCGCCGCTGCGCATCGAGTCGCGGCGTTTGGGACTTTCCATCCGGCGCGAGCAGCAGGACCTCGGCCTGGCCCAGGTCCCCGCCCTCGCACGCGGACAGCCGCCCCGCGAGCACTCCCACCGTCGCGCGAGCCTCCGGGGCGGGCGCTGGCACCGCCGCGTCCTGCGCCACCGCGGGAGAGGCCACGGTCAGCGCCAGCAGTCCCACGGCTCGAAAGGCGCCCCCCAGGCGCGACAAGGAGCGGACCCAGGAGGTGGAGCCCTTGGCCCCGACCGGAAGTTCAACGAGGAAGCGCATGGTGCCTTGCATGAAACGCGAGAAGAGTCCGCGCGCCGCGAACGACGAGAGAGCGCTGGAGCAGACCGCCCGCGACCGCCACGAGGGACGTGTACGCAGGGGATGAAAGACAGTCACGACCCCTCATGCGCCGGAATCGACAGCGGCGCCTGGGCGGACCTGGGGTCGCGAGGGGCGATGCGCCCGATGGCCCAGGCCGACACCAGGAACATGGCGCCCAGGAGGGCCAGCCCCACGTCCGCGTAGAACATGTAGGGCGAGCCCGTGGGGTCGAACACCCGTCGGGCATTGCGCCAGGCGTCCAGCCAGGGCAGCAGGAGCAGGATGCCGCCGGAGACGGCCAGGAGTTGCTGGGCCCACGCCCTGGCGCGTGGGTACGCGAGCGCCCCCAGCACGCAGGCGCACCAGCTCCCGAAGAAGATGACGTGCTCCCAGTGGGGCCGGCGAGGCAAGGTGTCCGGAAGCAACTGGTTGGCGAGGAACGCGGCGGCGAGCGCGAACGCGGCGCCTCCACAGCCGCCCGCCGTGAAGCGCGCGAGGAGGATGTCCACCCGGCGCATCCCACGGGCTCGCCGCTCCAGCCACACGAGATTGCCCGTCACGACGCACAGCGCGCTGAAGATGCCCAAGAGCGCGTAGGCGAGCCTCAACCCCATTCCCGCGTAGAGCCCGGAGTGGAGCACATACGCCGCCTCGAGCAGCCGGGCCGTGGCACCGGGCCCTCCCGCCTGGCGCACGTGCAACAGCTCCCCCGTCCGGGACACGCGAACGGTGGTGAACTCGTGGAGCCCCTGGCGGGCATGGCCCCGGACATCGACATACCCCGAGGCATCCCCCAGGTTGCGCATGGAGAAGCGGTAGTGCCGGGCGTCCGGAAGCGCGGCGCGCGCCTGTGCCAGGACCGTGGCCACCCGGGGCGCCTCGGAGACCTGCCCGGAGGACTTGGGGCCTCGCGGATAGCCGATGCTCGCCAGTCCCGCATCCAGATTGCCGTCGAAGGCCGTGCGCACCATCACCGGCTGGAGGACCGCGGCGTTCAGACAGATGATGGCCGCCGTCCAGGCGATGACCGCCTGATAGGGCAGGCCCACGCTGCCGAGCACCTTGTGCAAATCGCCCCACGTGGTGCGCAGCGCCTCGCGCGGGCGGAAACGCACGAGCTCCTTGCGGAAGCGGCCCACCTGGATGACGAGCCCCGTGCCCACCACCAGCAGCAGCACGATGGCCACCAGGCCGGCAATCAACATGCCGCCCGGAAGCGGATAGAGGAAGTGCGCCAGGAACAGGAAGTAGCTCAGGTCGCTGCGCTCCGGGGCCTGCTCGCCGGAGCGCGGGTCCACCCACACCGCGGTCTGCGCGCCGCCCCCACCCTTCCACTCGAGCCGAATCCAGGGCGAATGGGGCGCGGGCAGGTCCACATCCAGTTGGGGGGGCAGGTCCTTGCCCACACGCGCGTCCAGCCATTGCTGCAACGTGGCCAGCGCCTGGGCCTCGTCCGCGACCGCGGGCGCCCTCAAGCGCGGCTCCTGCCAGGGCATCAGCTCGTGACGGAACAGCGAGACGACGCCGAGCAGGAACATCCCCACCAGCAGGACCGAGGACGTCGCACCCGCCCACGCATGCGCCTCCCAGAGGACGCGGTACGTCCCGGACTTGAGCCTCATGTGAGCGCTCTCCAGAGGACGAGCAGCGCCGCCGCGCTCGTCACCCCGACGCCGGTCCACGCACGGGCCGCCGACCGGGCCAGGAGGGCCGCGCACGGGGCGGCCGCCATCAACGGGATGACGACGATGCAGGCGACCAGGTAGCGCACGTCCGACGAGGCGGGAACCACCGCGGGCAGGGCGAGGCAGACGAGCAGCGCCGCCAACGGGGCCCCCAACGCGGCGGCCAGCCCCCAGCTCACACCCAGGTGGCGCCGCGCCCCGGCACTCACGACATGCGCTCCAGCACGCCCATCAGCAGGCCCACCGGGAGCAGCAGCGCCATGGCCCAGACAGGCCTGCGAACCAGCGGGGAGAGGACGGCCAGCAAGGTGCCCGACGCCATGATGTACGCCATGGCCGAGCCCAGGGCGGCCCCCGGAGTGACGGCCCCCCACAGGGCCGCGGCGAGCCCCCCGAGGATGAGCGCCAGGCCCCCTCCCTTCAGACACCCGAGCGCGCGCGGGGAGTCCGGCCATCGCCCCGTGTGGCGACACCACCATGCGCCATAGAGGCACATCACCCCGAGCCAGAGCAGCGTGGGAGCCAGCATGTCCATACACGAGACCTCGTGCCCTTCGAGGCCGCGCGCGCGGGCGAGCACCCGCGCGGCGGACCCCTCAGCGGATTTGAGCGACGTCCAGCACGAAGCCCGGGAAGGACACGCTGGGCTTGGGGGCGCCGGATGACAGGTCCATCAGCGTGGAGGTGGAGTAGTCCGCCGCGCTCTGGCTGACGAGGAAGCTGGAGCCGGTCGTGAGCGTGAAGCCGCTGTAGGCTCCGGGCTCCGCCTGGACGCGCGAGGGGTCGCGGAGCGTCGCGAAGGGCACCTGCCACCAGCTCCAGCCCTTGCTGTACCACTCGCTGTAGGTGGTGCCCGGCGCCGTCGGAGTGATGGTGGTGTCCGCGACCTGGAGCCAGGCGGTGCCCGACTCCGTCACCGCGATGATGGAGCCCACCTTGTTCGGTCCGAGCGCGGCGGCCGCGCTGCCGACGAAGTCCGTGTCGAAGGCCCGCCGCCCCGGGGAGATGCGCAGGAAGCAATCCTGCTGACCGGCTTCCGCGGTGCCCTTGACCGCGTAGCCCAGACCATTGATGACGCCGCTGAAGAAGTAGAGCGTGTCACCCTGTCGGGCCGTCTTCGAGAGGTCGCGGCAGCGCGCGTCCTCGGTCCAGCTCAGCGCATCCGTCGCCGTGTCGATGCGAACGAGCACCGTGCCGGGAAGGACCGAGTCGTACGTCGACGTGGACCAGCCCACCGAGAAGAACGCCTCGCCCTCGCGGCTGGCCCACTGGCTCAGCCCGGTGACGTAGCCCTGCTTGATGAACTCCCGCGGAAGCGACAGCGTCCGCTCGATGGCCATCTCCGTCGGGTTCCAGACGATGATCTGCCCCTGGGCGTCGTCCTTGTAATACGCCTTCGTGGCGCTCACGAAGTGCACGGCCTGGGCGCCCAGCCGGCTCACGCCGAGGTTCTGGAACGAGAGACTGGCGCCCGCCACCAGCGTGCCATCGCGCACCTCGTAGCGGGTGATGGTGGGAGACTCGCCGGAGCCGATGGCGAAGAAGCCCACGCCCCGCGCCGCGAACAGACGCGGACGGCCCGGCAACTCCAGCGAGCGCGCGTAGTCCAGCGTCCTGGCTTCGGACAGGGAGTCGACCAGGCTGAAGTAGTTCATCCGGCTGCCGTTCGTCTCCACGGCGGAATGCACCAGGTACAGCGAGCCCTCCTCATTCCCATCCGGGCCGGGGGGAGCAGGAGTCTTTTCATCTCCGCAGGAGACCAGGAGCAGGGCGGCGCACGCCACGAGCCCCCACGAGAAGCTGCCCTTACCAAGCCTCAGTGCTCCGCGGCGCATCGCTCTCTCCTCGAACGGGACCGGCTTCTCGGCGCTGTCCGTCAGCGCGGCGGCGTCCCGTCGATTTTCGGCCTGAAATTGACATTCAGTATCAAAATCAGCGTAGGACCGATGGAGTAGCCCGCCCTCCCGGCAGGTGTCAAGCCACGAGGGGCGGTGGGTTCATGGGTTGACCGTGACGGTCACCCTCGCGGTGCTCGTGCAGGCCCCATCACTGGCCGTGCACTCGAGCGTCGCCGTCCCGGTGAAGTCCGCCTCCGGGGTGAAGATGACGGTGCCGCCCACGAGCGGCACCGAGCCATGCCCTACGCGGCCCCGGTGGGACGCCCCTGTTCGTGGCCATCAAAGGCCTGGTGACGGAGGGAGGGGGCCTGATGACCCATGGCGCGGCGCTCGCACGGGAGGACGGCTTGCCGACCGTCGTGGGCGTGGTGAATGCCACACCGGGGGAGTTGCATGGACAAGAACCGGCTGGAAGCGTTCAGCGACGGCGTCATCGCCATCATCATCACCATCATGGTGCTGGAGCTCAAGGTGCCGCACGGCACCGAGCTCGCCGACCTGCGCCCATTGATTCCCGTCTTCCTCAGCTATGTGCTCAGCTTCATCTACGTCGGCATCTACTGGCACAACCACCACCATCTCCTGCACACCATCGACCATGTCACCGGCGGCGTGCTGTGGGCGAATCTGCACTTGTTGTTCTGGCTGTCACTCATCCCCTTCACCACCGGGTGGATGGGTGAAAACCATTTCTCGTCCGTGCCGCTGGCGCTCTACGGCTTCGTGCTGCTGATGTGCGCCTTCGCCTGGTGGATATTGCAGACCTGCATGGTGAGGACGCAGGGCAGGACGTCAGCACTGGCGCAGGCGGTCGGCCGCGACTTCAAGGGCAAGATTTCGCCGGTGTTCTACCTGGTCGGCATCGTCAGCGCCTTCTTCAATGAGTACTTCTCCGAGGCGGTCTATGTGCTGGCGGCGCTGATGTGGCTGGTACCGGATCGGCGCTTCGAGAAAGCCACGCATGAAGGTTAGAGCATCCCACTGCGCCCCTGCTCGCCATTTACACACCCATGGGAACGCGCTGGTCGGGTTGAGCCCGCTTGAGAACAATCGTTGTCATTGACGGGAAACGAGCAGTTGCCGCTGAAGATGTGGTCGCTAAATCAGCGTCCAACTGCAGGGGGCCCGAATGCGACGACCACCGGTTTCGCGGAAGTGTCTTTACGTTCTGCTGGGTAGCATCTTCACCCTGGGCGCCGCATGTGGCCCGCCTTCGAGCGACGAAGCGGACCTGACCAGGAGCGAGCCGCTCCCGGAAGCAACCGCGTCAAGCACAGCCGGACTGCTGCTTCTGCCACCGCTGGACACTTCCTATCAGACGGTGCTGTATGACGATGCCGTCACGCCGGGTTGGAATACCGGCTACAGCTGGGGCAACGTCACCCTCGCTTCGACGACGAGCACGAAGGCCTACGGCACCTCGTCGATGCAGGTCACCTCCGGCGCGGATAGCGCCCTGGCGTTGGGCGCTGAGGGCCAATCGTTCTCGACCAATACGTACAAGGCCGTGAGCTTCGCCATCCGTCCGGGCAACGCGAACCTCGCGGCCATCAAGAGCCTGAGGCTCATCGTGAGCCAGGAGGGCGAAGATGGAAACGCGGGCGTCGCCATTGGCAACTCCGCCAACCCGACCTTCGACTCCCTGGGGGCGGGTGACTGGACTCGAGTCACCATCCCGATGAGCGCGCTCAAGGGCTCGCTGACGACCTTCAACAAGCTCACGCTCCAGAGCGCCTCCGCGGTGGCCTACGGGGTCGATGGAATCGCGCTGGAGAAGCCCCCGGGTAAGACCTATCCCACCGGCGTGGCCTATCGCGGAATCAACCGCGCGGGGATGGAGTACGGCAACGACTGGGACGGTTGGACAGGACAGACGTATTACGAGATGCCGTCATCGACCCGGATCTCCGCGGAGCTCGCCTACTACAAGGGCAGGGGCTTCAACCTGATTCGTCTGCCCATCTCCTGGGAGCGCATCCAGCACACGCTCAATGGCCCGCTGGATACGGACTATTCGAACGGCATGATGAACTACATCAACCTGGCGACAGCCCAGGGCTTCACCCTGGTACTCGACCTGCACAACTACAACCGCTATGCGACGGGCGCGTTCAATGCCGCGGGAAACCAGACCACGAACTACGTCCAACGCGTCATCGGAGACGGGACGTTGACCGTGGCCCATCTCGCCGACGTCTGGACGAAGCTCGCGAATCTGGTGAAGACGAACCCCCAGGTCATCCTGAACCTCATGAACGAGCCGCATGACCTCCCGATGACTTCGACCACCTGGTTCTCCGGCATCCAGACGGTGATGAACGCCGTGCGCGCGACGGGCTCGACCCAGTTGATCCTGGTCCCCAACACGCGCGGGTCGGACGTGGGGCACTGGCACACCTGGGCTCCGGGCGGAGGTCCGCTCGACTCAGTCGCGGCCCTGTCCATCACGGACAGCGCCAACAACCATGCCTTCGACATGCATTCGTATTACCCGGAAGGCTACGGCAGCAACGATGAGTCGTCCTACGGCGCGCAGCTCACGGCCGTCACCCACTGGGCGAGGACCCACGGCAAGAAGCTGTTCTTGTCCGAGATGGGTATCGGAATCCACCAGTCCTACGCGCAACCCCAGATAACGAACGCGCTCACGTTCATGAACAACAACAGCGACGTGTGGATCGGCTGGTCTCCGTGGGACCTGACCACCTGGCAGCTCACCACCAACAATCATACGGCGGACTACACGACCAACGGGCTCACGCCGATGAACTGGTACGCCGCCTTCCTGACCGCGAACTTCCTCGCGTTGTGAGTGAGCGACGGGGAGACGGCGGCGAGCCGAATCCCGAGGAAAATCGCGGGTCAAGGAGGGCCTGACCCGGGGTCGGGTCGTCTCGCCGGGAGGGCCGCGGTCGATTTCATGCAACGGTGTCGCCCGGCCTGTCTCCTCCCGTCAGGAGGGGGGTGCTCATGCGCCCCCCATGACTCCTCGGGAGGACGACATGAAGGCGACGGCGGCGTACCTGGTGCTTCTCTCCATGCTGGTGGTGGGCTGTGGTGGCTCGAGCGACGACGATGGGGGCGATGGGGGCGGGGACACCCAGTCGTTCCCGGAGACCCTTGAGTGTGGCAACACCCGTTGCAAGCGCGCCACGCAATACTGCGCGACCGTCGTCACCGCGGACACGACCCATCTGTGTCTGAACAAGAAGGAGAGCTGCAAGGGCTGCGAGTGCGTGGACCTGGAGACGGACCTCACCCTCCAGACCGGGCGCCAGGACTGCACCCCGACCGCCCGGCTGGATGTGTATTTCTCCTGCGCCTATTACGATGACGTGGACTACATCAAGACCTCCTGCACCGTCCGCGCTCGATAAGCGCACCAGGTGTCCCCGCCCGAGGAGCCGCGGGGACACCCCACCGCGGCTCAGTTCTCGTAGACCTCTACCTCGTTGATGCGCACGTACCCTGGCTGCGCAACGGACCCGAGGTGGCCAAGAATCCTCAGCTTCGAGGTGGTGATGGCCGTGGAGGTATGGGTGGTCCGCGCCAACGTGTTGTTGCGGACGACGTGGAGGGTCTCCCAGGCGCCCCCGCTCCAGATCTGGATGCTGAACTCCTGAGGGGCGCCATTGTCGCTCATATAGAGCTCGATGCGCCGGAAGGTGCGCGGGCCACCAAAGTCCAGCTCCACCCACTGCGGGAGCCCGACGCCCCAGGCATTCGTCCAGCTCGTGTCGCCGCCAATCACAGTACTGGGATTCCCGTCGTTGACCCGGGACGGGGCATAGCAGCCGCTCGGGCAATATGACGAAGACGCCGAGGTGCTCGCCGCGAGCGCCAGATTCTCATGGGTGTTGTAGAGCTCTATCTCGTTCACGCGGACATACCCTGGCTGCTTGGCGGAACCCAACCGACCCAGCAGCCGCACGCGGCTGGTGACGACAGGCGCGAAGGAGTGGCTTCTCTGCACCTGCGTATTGCCCGTGACGTTGGCCACCGTCACCCAGGCGGAGCCATTCCAGGCTTCGAGCAGATAGGACTGCGGGACACCGTCACTGCTGCCGACAACGACGGCCTGGTTGATGACGTGAGGCCTGCCGAGCTCCACCTGAACCCACTGGGGGAGCGGCGCGCCATTGGCATTGGTCCAGCTATGGAAGCCGTTGAGCGTGCTGTCCAGCGAGCCGTCGTTGATCCGATTGGGTGAATAGCAATGCTCGCCAGCGCTGGTGCAATAGGTGGATGACGCCGAGCTGTTCCCCATCAGCGCCAGGTTCCCACTCCCGGGCCCATAGAGCGCCCGGACGCCAATCCGGTCGCGCTGCGTGAGGTGCAGATCGACCGCATTGGTGCCCACGCACGGCGGATAGTGCATCACCGAGTCCGAGTCATAGGGCGTGAGCGTCCGCCAGTTGCTGTCCTCGTAGCAGAGGCCACTGTCAGGGCGCGTGTACTCATGCCGCAAGCCCAACGTGTGTCCCAGTTCATGGCGCAGGATACCCGCCAACGTATAGGGCGGGATGCTCCCGAAGGCGCTGACGTCGATGAGGATGTTGCGGCTCGCGCGGACATCGTCAGGGAAGAAGGCGCGCGCCAGATAGCTCTGGCCCACGACAGGGTTGACATCAAAGACCACATTGGGATTGCTCGCGTTGCAGACCCCATCCTCGTCCGGGACATGGATGAAGTTGACGTCGGCCGCGCTCTCCCAGGCATTCGCCGCGCGCGCCATGGCCTCCACGGCCCTGGCATGAAAAGAACCGAAGCTGCTGCTCACGCAGTACCGGAGGTCGAGCTTCTGGGTGCTGCTCCAGGTCGCATCCACCCCCCCCACGTTGTGGACGATGAGGGCGCCGGGTTTCGAGAGGCCGTCGTAGTACTCCCGCAGCTCCTCGAGGTCCGACATCGGCATGTCGCCATCGACGATGTAGATGCCCGTGTCCGGCTCGCGATACGTGCTCCGCTCGAACGCCTCGAAGCCGAGCCGGTGGGCGCCGACAGGCCCTTCGTCCAAGGCCTCTGGAGCCACTCCGGCGCCGCATCCCGCCGACGCCAGGAGGGTCATGAGCCGCAAGGCCTTCGAGCCCCAGACACTTCGCTTCGACTCCATCCTCTTCATTCGCATGAGTTCCACTCGACCCCTTGGACAGGCATGATGCGCTCCTCTGGACGAGCGCCTGGTGATTCCCAGACCGGAAATGACTCCCACGGCGACCCAGAAATCGATGGCATGCTGCTCCGAGGCCCTTGGGGCCAGGAAGAAGCTCGCGGACCGTACGCGAGCCTGTTGGGGGCGGGCATCACCCATAGGGGTGAGGCCCTTGATGCCAGACGTGGAGGAAGGACATGCGCATGAAGAACCCGCCGGATTCCATGCAGGGGGAGCAGGTGCTCTTGGAAGTGATGACAGCGCTGACCAGCTCGCTCGACTTGAAGGAAGTCTTCTCGGAGTCCTACGGGATTCTGTCACGTGTGCTGGCCGCGGACTTCGGAGGGCTTTGCGTGTCCAGGCCAGGGACGCCCGGTCAATACGACTGGCCAATGGTCCGCGACATGCCCCAGGCCTTCTTTGACCGCTACCCGGAGATTTCAGACGAGTGCTTCGTGAGCTTCGCGGTGATGCAGCGGCCCAACACCGTGCTGCGAGACACCGAGATGCTGTCGCGTCAGGAGATGTGGAACAGCGCCATGTATTCGCTCTGCCTGGAGATGGACATGCGCGTGGAGCGCGTGATGTCCGTGCTGCTGGACATGGGCCTTGGCTGGCACAGCGGCTTCACCCTGTACCGGGAGAACCGGAAGGCCTTCTCGGAGCAGGAGCAGGCCTTTCTCCAGCGCCTGACACCCATCCTGGCGAGGACGGTTCGCAACTGCCTCATGCTGGGAGACCTGGTCCGTCAGGGAGACCTCTTGGAGCAGCTCTTCCGTCACACAGGACTCGAGAGCATCGTGCTGAGCCCTCCCACCACCGAGCTGATGCGCACCCCTCGCTCCACGGCGCTGCTCCATCGCTGGTTCCCCGATGCGCCCTGTGGCCGTTTCGGCCTGCCCCTGGTGCTCCTGGATGCGCTGGAGTGGCTCAGTCGCTCCGGACAGCGGATGCTCGCCGGCCAGGACGTCCTGACGTTCCGGCGGCCGGGGCGAAGCTTGAAGGTGACCTTCCTCCGGTTGCCAGCCCATCCCGGGAGAACGCCCTGGGCGCTGTTGTTCCAGGAGGTGTTTCATGGGGCTCAGGTTCCCGCCGAGTGGCGCAAGCGGCTCACCCCCCGCGAGCTGGACGTGGTGGAGCGCGTCTTGAATGGTTGGGACAACCAGACCATTGCTGAAGACATGGGCAGCTCGTTGAACACATTGAAGACGCACCTGAAGCGGGTCTTCGTCAAGCTGGCCGTGCCCAGCCGGTCCAAGCTGATCCTCCTCGCTCAAGAACGGAGCGCCGAGGTCGCGGGATGAGCCGCGGGCCGCCCTCGTGGGCCACCCCATGCGAGGTCGGAGACTCGAATCACCACCGCCGGCGAATGGTCGCCTTGGCGCCGGTCACCAGGCTCGCGGCGGGCACGTCGTCGACGACGACCGCCCCGGCAGCCACCACCGCGTCGCGCCCGATGCGGACCCCGGGCATGATGGTCGCGCCCGCGCCGATCCACACGTTCTCCGCCACGTCGATGGGCGCGCCCGTGAGGTACAGCCGCCGCTCGCCCGGGTCGACCGGATGGCTGACGGTGATGAACGTGGCCTTGGGGCCAATCATCACCCCTTCGCCCAACCGGATGCCGGCGTAGTCGAGGAACGTGCAGCCCTGATTGATGAACACCCGCTCGGCCAGGTCCAGATGGAGGCCGTGGTCCGTGTAGAAGGGCGGATAAATCGTGGCCCGCCTCGGGAGCGGTCTGCCCAGGATCTGCTCGAACAGCGCCGCCTTGCCGACCTCGTCCTCGAAAGGCAGGAGGTTGAGGCGCGACGTCAGCCCGGTGACTTGCAGCACCCGCCTGCTCATCGCCGCGAACTCGGAGCTGAAGACCCGCTCCCCGCTCGCGACGGACTCCGGGCTGTGGATGCGCATGAGACGCTCAAGAGGCATTCGACGAGCCTCGCTCCCGCTCCGCGCTCACGTCCAGCGGTGTCTCCCCACGCTCCTCGTTCACAGCTGGATGCCGGTGAGTGCGAGGCGCAGCACCCGGCGCGCGGTGAGCGGGTCGTCTTCGTTGGCGACGGCAATCGCATTCGCCAGCCGCATCAGGTCCTCCGTGGTGGCGCCGGCCTGAATCGCGCCCGCCGATGAGGCCTTCTCCACCAGGGCGCTCAACACGTCGCGCACCATGTCCGTGCAGCAGATGTCCTCGGCGGAGAGCCCCTCCGGCCCCGTCAGCAGCGCGGCGGCGAGCCCGCGATGGGTGGAGGTATGGACCGTCAAATCCTCGAGCCAGGTTGCCAGCTCGGCGGCGGGCTTCTCGCCTGGCTGGCGGATTCCCCTCGCGCAGAGCTGTTCGACACCCTCGCGGAAGACCACCTCCAACAGCGCCTGCCGCGACGGGAAGTGCCGGTGCAGCGTCGCGGAGCCCACCCCCGCCTTCCGGGCAATCTCCTCCAGCGACGCCTGCGCGCCATCCCGCGCGACCAGCTCCGTGGCGGCCGCGACAATCCTCTCCCGGTTGCGTCGCCCATCCGCGCGCAATGGCTTCACGTACTCCACGGCACTCCTCTCCTCGGGCACCCTTCCTTGACAAACGGGGGGCCCCTCCGTATTTGACCATGAATCTAAACGGTGGGGTCCCCCACTTACAACAGGAATAGCCCATGAGCAGCCAGAAGACCGTCCTCGTCACCGCCGCCACGGGGCGCCAGGGGGGCGCCACGGCTCGCGCCTTGCTGGCCGAAGGCCACACCCCGGTGCGCGTGCTGGTGCGCGATGCGGAGGCGCCGAACGCCCGGGCCCTCGCGGCGGCGGGCGCGGAGGTCGTCATTGGGGACCTCGACAATCCCGCGTCGTTGCGCGCCGCCTGTGCAGGGGCGCGGGCGGTCTTCTCGATGCAGTCCCCCATCGTCTCGGGGTCGGGGATCGACTTCAGCAAGGAGGTCCAGCAGGGGAGGAACCTCGTCGAGGCCGCGCTCGCCGAGGGTGTCGAGACGTTCGTGCACACCGCGACGTCCGGCGTCGGAAATCACCGCGACACCGAAGGCTGGGCGGAGGGACGCTGGAAGTCCCACGAGGTGTACTGGGAGAACAAGCTCGCCACCTGTGAGCTCGTGCGCGGCGCGGGCTTCCGGCACTGGACCCTCCTCCTGCCCTCCACCTTCATGGACCACGCCATGTTGGACCCCGCCGGCTTCGTCGACCAACGCCTCCTCGTCACGGTCATCAAGGAGGATCGGCCCATCCCGTTGATTGCCCCGGAGGACATCGGCAAGGCCGCCGCGGCGGCCATCCAGCAGCCCTCGAGGTTCCACGGCGTGACGCTGCAGCTCGCGGGGGACCTGCTCACGCTTCCACGAATCGCGGAGATTCTCTCCCGCGTCGACGGCAAGGAGTACACCGTCCAGTCGGGCACCGTCGAGGAGGCCATCGCGGCCGGGCTGCATCCCGGCGTGGCGCACGGCGTGACGTACATGAACGTCGCGCCAGTGCTGGCACGGCCCGAGCTCGCGCGTGCCTACGGCCTGGCGCCCATGAGCTTCGAGACCTGGGTGAGGCAGCGTCGCGGGTTGAGCTGACAGACGGGACCTGCTCGGGCCCCGGTCGCCGCGTCATCAGCAGGTCTTCGCGAGGACCGGGCCGAGCATCTTCAGCAGCTCCTCGGGCGCCTCGGCGGCCCAGGCGGGTGGAATCTCCACGCATTCGTCGCGCAACACCTTCACAACGTGTCCTGGAACACCACGCAGATGACCGTCCTCCAGGGCGTCCAGGAGCACCTGCTCCACCGTCTGCTTCTCGTGCGGCTCCGGACCCACGGGGAGGTCGTGCTTTGGGAGCGTTGGACGCACCTCTTCCGGAGCCTCGCAGCCACGAATGAGTACGCAGTCGACATGGGACATGCGGGGAGGATAGCCCGGCTGCGTCACCGGAACCCGAGCGACTTCGAGTTCGCTGAATGGTACGAGGAAGACCGCCCCTCGAAGCACGGCCCGCGGAGGAGAATCGCATGAGTCTCATGGTGCTATGTGAGTTCAAGATACCGACCTACAGAGAGGCGACGTTCCTGCGGGTGGCGCGGTCATTGGCCTCCGCCGCGGCGACCGAGCCGGGAACGTTGCGCTACCAGTGGTTCGTCACGCAGAAGCCGGGTCACTACTCCATCATCGAGGAGTACGTCGACGCTGACGCGGCCGAAACGCATAACAACCATGTGGAGCCACTGCTCCGCGAACTCTTCGCGGTGGCGGAACTGGTATCGGTGTCATTCTACGGAGAGCTCAACCCGTACTTGCGCGCGTGGATCTCTGGCCGCGAGGGAGTCGCGGTCAACATGCCCTTGTGACGTCGCCCGTGATGAACTTCGACATGAGCCATCTGAGAATGAAGAGGGCCTTGCGCCATGGCCGACCGCCGGCGCCGCCCTGCTCCGCGCCCTGGCCTTCAACCTGACCTCTGGACATGCCTGCCAAAGAGACTCGAGTACTCCTCGACACCATCGATTTTCTCGCCGTCAACACACAGTCAATTCGCCTGCGCGACCAGCATCATCAGGTGCACGCGGGCATCGCGCTGCTCGACCGGCACCAGCTTTGGCGCCCCGTCGGAGCCAACGCCAGGCGTGCGTCCGCGGCAATCGTTGGCGTTCTCGTGCAGACCATCTACAACTTGTTCGGCGACGCCCACAACGAGCCGCGCCTGTTTCGCCTTGCCGACAAGCAATGCGGCAAGGAGTGCGCGCGCATCGTCGAAGCATTCCAGTTGCAGCGCCACCGTCGGGTCAAGGAGTTCTGGACCTACTCTCGTTCTGGCCTCAACAAGCCGATAGCCGACTGATTCGCACCGGAAAGGCAGGAGTCGCCACTCGGGCGCTGCGTCCGGAGCGCGCCGCGGCCCAGGCACGCTGGAGCCAGACCCCGTGCGGCCACCCGCTCAGGCGGAAGTGTTTCGCACACGCTCGCCCCACGGGGCCGTGCGTCCGGTCAGCGCGGCCAGCACGCCCACCAGCTCCGCGGGCTCGATGGGCTTGGCCACGTGCATCTGGAATCCCGCGAGCAGCGCCCGGGCGCGGTCCTCCATCCGCGCGAAGGCCGTCAGCGCGATGGCCGGCGTCTGCCCTCCTTGCTCCGGAGGCAACGCGCGCAGCCTGCGGATGAAGGAGTACCCATCCTCTCCAGGCATCCCGATGTCCGACAGGACGACCTGGGGATGGAACCGCCGCAGTTGCTCCAATCCCTCCCGGGCACTGGCCGCGGTGACGACCTGGGCCATGCGGCTCTCCAACATGACGGAGAGCAGCTCCCGGGCATCGGGCTCATCGTCCACCACCAGCACCCGCAGCCCCTCCAGCACGGTGATGGGCAGCGGCGGCGCGCCCAGACGCGCCGTGGCATGGAGCGCGGGCACGCTTCCCCGGAGCTGTGACGCCGTCGCCACCGGCAACCTCAGGCTGAAGCGCGCGCCCTGCCCCTCTCCCTCGCTGAAGGCCTCGATGACACCTCCATGCAACTCCGTGAGGTGCCGCACGATGGCCAGTCCCAACCCCAGCCCCCCGTGCTTCCGGGTGGAGCCGCCGTCGGCCTGCCAGAAGCGCTCGAAGATGTGCGTCAGGAAGGCCTTGGGGATGCCCTGGCCGTTGTCCCGCACCTCGATGACCACGGCATCCTCCACCCGCCGAAGGCTCGCGGTGACCTGACCGCCCCGGGCCGTGAACTTGATGGCATTGGAGAGCAGGTTCCAGACCATCTGCTGGAGACGGTCGGCGTCACCGCTGATGGGCCCGGTGTCCGGGTCCAGCTCCGCGTGCAGCGACACGCCCTTCGTCTCGGCCGCATGGCGCACCGAATCCAGCGCGGCCTCGATGAGCTCGTGGGGATTCACCGGCCGGACCTCCAGGCGCATCTTGCCCGTGATGATCCTCGAGACGTCGAGCAGGTCCTCGATGAGCTGGGTCTGCACCATGGTGTTGCGCTCCACGGCCTCCAGCGCGCGTCCGTGTTTCTCCGGAGCCAGTTGCCCCGAGCGCAGCATCCGCGTCCAGCCCAGCATGGCCATCAGCGGGGTGCGCAGCTCGTGGGAGACGGCGGCGAGGAACTCATCCTTCGCGCGGTTGGCCTGCTCGGCCATCGTGTGCTCGGCCTTGGCCATCTCGAAGAGCCGGGCATTGTCGATGGCGATCTCCGCCCGACGCGCCAACTCCTGCACCAGCGCCAGGTCCCTCGCGGTGTAGCGGCGTCCGGGCCCGAGGGCGCAGATCTGCAGGGCCCCGAAGACCCGCCGCTGCGCCCACAGGGGAACGACCATCCACGAGCCCGGCCGGAGCTGCTCGTCGGAGCCTGGCCTGTCCAGCGGGCCCAGCGCCTCCTGGACCACCTCGTCGGTGGGCTCGGACACCAGCTCGGGCTCCCCCGTGCGCAGCACCCGGGCAGGGCCGCGGTCCGCCGTGGCCAGGGGAGGATGCGTCCGGTGCAGCTCGCGCAAGCGCGGCACGCGCGAGGCATCCGCGTGGGCGACCATCACCTGGCGGATGGGCCCGTCGTCCTCCTGGAGATAGACGGCGCACCAGTCACCCAGCCGGGGGATGAGCAGCGTCGAGAGTCGCTCGAGCGTGACGGACATCTCCAGCGAGGCGGTCAACAGGGCGCTCGCCTCCGCCATGAAGCTCAGGGTCTCCGAGGCGCGCTTCTGGTCATCGATGTCGGTGCACGTCCCCAACCACTGGATGATGCGACCATGGGCATTGCGCAGCGGCAGCGCCTGGACGAGATGCCAGCGGAAGGTGGCATCCGCGTGGCGCCGGATGCGGAACTCGCTCTCGAACGCGGCGCCCGACAGGAGGCACTCCCGCCACCGGGCGATGCAGCCTGGGAGGTCCTCCGCGTGGAAGACGTCGGGCGGTGGCACGTCCACGCGCGCGCCGCCGGCCTGCGTCCCCGAGGCGCGCAGGCCGGTGTAGTCGTACCAGCGTCGGTTGAAGTAGTCGGGAATGCCGTCCGCTCCAGCCGTCCAGACAATCTGCGGCAGCGCCTCGGCGAGCGCCCGGTGCTGCTGCTCCGCCATGTGCAACCGCATGGCCTGCCGCAGGCTCTGCGTCAGGTGCTCGGCGGACAGCTTCGCCTTCGAGATGTAGTCGGAAGCCCCCGCCTTCATCAGCTCCACGGCCGTCTGTTCGCTCCCCTGCCCCGTGAGGACGATGATGGGCGAGTGGGGCCCCATCCTTCCCAGTTCGCGAAGAACCCAGAGCCCGTCTTCCGCCGGCAGGTGGAAGTCCAGGAGGATGACGTCGAAGGACTGCGCCTTCAGGCACTCCAGGGCCTCGCGCCCGCTGGTGGCCTCCACCACCTCCACGGCGAGCCCTCCCTTGGACAGGAGCCGCTGGACCAGGAGCCGGTCCACCTCGTCGTCGTCAACGAGCAGCAGCTTGAGCGTCTCGTTCGCGTCCGGAACGTCCAGGGACGTGGGAGGAGCCGAGTCATCGCTCATGTCACTCCCTCCTCGCGTCAGGCCACGTGAAGTGGAAGGTGGCGCCATGGCCCAGGTCCGACACGACGCCCACCTGACCTCCCCGGCTCTCGACGATTCGCTTCACCACGCACAACCCCATTCCAGCCCCCTCGACCTGGTCGCGTGCGACGAGCGTCTGGAACGGGCTCCAGATCTTCTCGTGATGCTGGGACGCGATGCCCTGACCATTGTCCGTCACCCGGAACTGGGGGACGCCCCTCACGTCCACCACCTCGACCCGCACCCGGAGGTCGTCGCGGCGCGCATGCTTCGCGGCGTTGGAGAGGAGGTTCATCAAGACCTGTTGGAGCGGAAGCCGCTCGGTGGTGAGGATGGGCATCGCCGGACCGAGGTCCAGCCGGGCCGGACTCCCGGCCGTGAGCTGCGCCATCAACGCCTGAAGCAAGGCACCGACGTCCACCGGCTCGGGTGCATGGCGCCAGCGCGTCGCGCGGCTGTATTCGAGAAGCCCCTCGAGCAGGGTCTCCAGCCGTCGCACGCGCCCCCGCAGCAACCCGAACTGTCGGCGCGACTCGGCCCCGAGCTGGGGAGTCAGGTCCTCCTCGAGCCACTGGGCCAGGTTGGAGATGCCACGCAAGGGGGCCTTGAGGTCGTGGCTGGCCACATAGGCGAATTGCTCGAGGTCGGCATTGTTCCGCTGCAACGCTTCGCGGAGGGCCTGGACTTCCGCGACGAGCTGGTCCTTCGACTTCTGGGAGTCATCCATGAAGAGATATCTGGCGCGGGCCGCGGCGGCTCACCGCGATACATCCGTCACACGACGGCACTCAAGTTAAGGCATGGGATGCGGTGGGCTTAGCGGGTTTCGTGCGGAGCGCGGGTTGAGTCTTGAACAATGGCTCCCGAGCCCCCTCGGAGCACAAGCGCCCGGAGGCGCTCGCCGGCCCGGTCACCCATCGGCCGGGCAGGGCTCCACGGCACCTGTCAGGAAGGGAACAGGACGGCTCGAGACGTTGCCAGGGACAAAACGGTGGACGCTAGAAGGGTGCCCCCTCGGGCCCCCCGAATCGAGGCGCGCCCCCCGCGGGCTCAACAGGACTGGATGACGCACCCATGGTCGGCGACAAGAACGACAAGACCCTGAACATCCTCCTCATCGAGGATGACGAGGTGGACGTGATGAACGTCCGCCGGGCCTTCCAGAAGAACCACATCGCCAACCCGCTCTACGTGGCCTCCAACGGGCTCGAGGGGTTGGAGGCGCTGCGCAACGGGACGGTCCCCGAAGGGCGCCGGCTGGTGCTGCTGGACCTCAACCTGCCGAAGATGAACGGCATCGAGTTCCTGCGGGCCCTGCGCGCGGACCCGGAGCTGAAGGCGACCTCGGTGGTGGTGCTGACCACGTCGGCCAACGAGCGCGACAAGATTGACGCCTACAACCTCAATGTCGCGGGCTACCTGCTCAAGCCGGTGACGTTCATCAGCTTCGTGGAGGTGATGGCCACGCTCAACAAGTACTGGACCCTGGTGGAGATGCCCTGAGCCGCCACCGCGCCACGGTGGCCGGGCGGAAGGGCGATACCCAGCGATGCGAGACATGAATCACAGCGACGTCCTCGCGGAAGCGGCGCCCTCCCTCGACGCCCCCTTTCTCGCGGGGGATGGAGAGATGGCCCGCCGGATGCGGGAGTTCGACTGGGCGAGCTGCCCGGTGGGCCCCGTGGAAGAGTGGCCGCAGAGCCTGCGCACGGCGGTCAGCATCTGCCTGGCCTCGCGCCATCCCATCGAAATCTGGTGGGGGCCCGAGTTCGCGCGTTTCTACAACGACGCCTATCGCCCCATCCTCGGCGTGCACAAGCACCCCCAGTTCCTGGGCCGCCCCGGGCGCGAGTGCTGGGGGGAGATCTGGGACGTCATCGGCCCGATGCTCGAAGGGGTGCGCGCCACCGGCAAGGCGACCTGGTCGGAAGACTTCCCGTTGATGATGACGCGCAACGGGTACCTGGAAGAGACCTACTTCACGTTCTCCTATGCGCCCCTCTGGAACGAGGATGGGAGTGTCGGAGGAATCTTCTGTGCCTGTGCCGAGACGACGCCGCGGCTCTTGAGCGAGCGACGGCTCCGGCTCCTGCGCGCCCTGGGGGCACAGACGGCCGCGGCGCCGACCGCCACCGTGGAGGAGGCCTGCGCGCAGTCGATGCGGACGCTCTCCACGGGACAGCACGACGTGTCGTTCGCGCTGATGTACCTGCTCGAGCCCAATGAAACGGAGGTGCGCCTCGCGGCCACCCTGGGCCTCGAGGAGGGTGGACCTTCGAGCCCCGCGCGAATCGAACTCAGAGAGGGGGAAGTCGGCCTCTGGCCCTTCGCCGAGGTCGCCCGCACGCAGCGCCCCGTGCGCGTGGCCTGCTCCGAGCCGCTCGGACCCTGGCCTGGGGGTGGGTGGCCGGAGCCGGCCCGGGAGGCCATGGTGCACCCGCTGTTCCGCTCGGGAGAGAACTCGCTCCAGGGCTTCGTCGTGATGGGCGTCAGCCCGCGCCGCCTGCTGGATGACGCCTACCGGGACTTCTTCGACCTCGCCGCCGGTCACATCGCGACGACCTTGTCGAGCGCGAAGGTCTATGAAGAGGCCCGCGCGAATACGCGACATGCGCAGCTCGGAGCGGACATCGGCGCGGCGCTGACCAGCCTGGCCTCGCTTCACGAGCAGCTCCGGCGGTGCTGTGAGGCGCTCGTGACACACGTGGACGCGGCCTTCGCCCGCATCTGGGTGCTCGACCCGCCGGGGGGCATGCTCGAGCTCCAGGCGAGTGCCGGACTCGATACCTCTCTGGAGGGCGCACACGGCGGGGTGCCCGTCGGCGTCCTGGAGATTGCCCAGACCCGCGAGCCGCACCTCACGAATGACGTGCTGAACGACCCGCGCGTGGGCGACCCCGCCTGGGCGGCGCACGAGGGGATGCGGTCCTTCGCCGGCCATCCGCTCATCGTCGACGGCAATCTGACGGGGGTGCTGGCGCTGTTCTCGAAGAAGGCGCTCGCTCCGGAGACGATGGTCGTCCTGGCATCCGTGGCCAACTCCATCGCGGTCGGCATCGAGCGCAAACGCGTCGAGGACGAGCGGACGCTGCTGCTTGCCCGGGAGCAGGCCGCGCTCGCGGAGGCCGAGCGGCAGCGCTCGCGCCTGGAGTCGCTGTTCATGCAGGCCCCGGCGGGCATCTGCGTCATGCGCGGGCGCGACCATGTCTTCGAGTTCGCGAATCCGCGCTACGTCCAGCTCATCGGCGATCGCGACATCGCGGGCAAGCCCGTGCGCGAGGCACTGCCCGAGTTGCATGAGCAGATTGTTCCGTTGCTCGACCGGGTGTACCTGACTGGAGAGCCGTTCTTCGGGAACGAGTTGCAGGTCCCGGTCCTGCGCCAGGGCGTGGTCAAGGACTGCTTCTTCAACTTCATCTACCAGCCCATCTATGACTCCTCCGGAACAGTCGAAGGCATCGCGGTGGTCGCCTTCGAGGTGACCGACCAGGTCCGCGCCCGCCAGCGCGCGGAGCGGCTCCGCGAAGAGCTGGAGATCACCAACCAGGACCTCGACCAGTTCGCCTACGTCGCGTCGCACGACCTGAAGGCCCCGCTGCGCGGCATCTCCAGCCTGTCCGAGTGGATTGAAGAAGGGCTCGCGGACACGATGACCGAGGAGACGCGCGGGCAGATGCGCCTCCTGCGGGGGCGCGTTCACCGGATGGAGGCGTTGATCAACGGCATCCTGAGCTATTCGCGCGTCAGCCGGATTCGCGAGAAGCTGGAGACGGTGGACGTGAGGGTGCTGCTGATGGAGAGCCGCGACCTCCTCGCGCCCCCCGCCGAAGCGACCATCGTCGTCGGCGCGGGGATGCCCACGCTCCAGGCGGAACGGGTGCCGCTCCAGCAGGTGTTCATGAACCTGATGAGCAACGCCCTCAAGCATGCGGGAAGGACGGACTCACGCATCGAGGTCACCTGCACCGACGCGGGGGCCTTCCACGACTTCACGGTGAAGGACAACGGCCCTGGAATCGATCCGCAGTTCCACGACCGCATCTGGGGCATCTTCCAGACCCTGGAAGCGCGCGACAAGGTCGAGGGAACGGGGATTGGCCTGTCGGTGGTGAAGAAGATCGTCGAGACGCGAGGTGGGCGCGTGGCCGTGGAGTCCACGCTGGGAGCCGGGGCGGCGTTCCACATCTACTGGCCCAAGCGGCCCAGGGTGTTCGAGTAGCCCCGGTCCACGCCGGCTGACGCACCCGCGCCAGGCCCGCTCACGCCGACCGGGCCAGCGCGACCGCGTCGGGCCCCGCTGGGAAACGGAGCGTCCCCGACGTGTCGTTCGCGGCGAGCCAGACGCCTTCGGCCACGTCGGACTCGCGCGTCACCGCCGCCGGCTGCCCGAAGGCGGCGAAGATGCGCTGCGCGAAAGGCGCGTACGGCTCGGGGAACAGCCCCTCCATGCGGGCGCTTCCGTTGCTCGTGAAGCGGGTGCTCGGGCCATAGCCCGGCTCGACGAGTTTCACGCGCAGGTTGAAGGCTTCGAGCTCGAACGCGAGCGACGCGGTGAATCCCTCGATGGCCACCTTGCTCGCGGTGTACACGGCCACCAGTGGCATCGGCGCCAGCGTCGCGCTGGACGTCACGTTCACGACCACGCCCGACTTGCGTGCGCGAAACTGGGGCAGCACCGCCTGCGTCATCGCCATCACCCCGAAGACGTTGGTCTCGAACACGTCGCGCACCGTGGCCATCGGCGTGGCCTCGAAGGCACCCATCAGCCCGAGGCCCGCGTTGTTGACGAGCACGTCGATGGGCCCGCTCGCCTCCAGCGCCGCGGCGATGCTCTCGGGCTTCGTCACGTCGAGCGGCACCACGCGCAGCCGGTCCGAACGCGGGAGGACGTCCTCGCGCGGCGTGCGCATGGTGGCGACCACGTTCCAGCCCTTCTCGTGGAAGTAGCGCGCGGTCTCGAGTCCGTAGCCAGAGGAACAACCCGTGATGAGCACCGTCTTCATGTCGACTCCTGGGGTGGCCGCGATTCGCGCGGCGTTGATGGTCCCAAGGTACGCGCGGCCGGCAGGACTCTCCACCATGAGGGGTCCACATTTCTTTGGCGAGAGTCCAGCCACGGGTCCCTCCCCTCAACTGGAGGGGTATGGGTTGCCGGATGCGAAGCGGTGCCAGGAGTGCGGGGGCGTCGTTGGGATGCGGACGTGGCTTCCTCCCTACCGGGTCGAGCCGCGGCTGAACGGAGCCGCGCCCGGCGACTTCATCCAGTCCAGCGGCGCCGGCTCGGACCTCATCATCTCCGAGCGCTTCGCGGACGCATTCCGTCCCTGACGTGTGGAATCGGAGGCCCCCGTATGCTCGCGCTCATGCGAAGACACCTCTGCTTCGGAGCCGCCCTCCTCCTCGGACTGTCGGCCCCCGCATGTCGAACGAGCCACCCCACGGCCGCGCAGATGCCTTGCGAGCTCACCGAGCAGCCCACGGAGGTCATCGCGGTGGAGGGGAAGCCCCTTCCCGGCGAGCGGCATGAGGTCTTCGACTTTCCCGACACCCCCGCGTGGTGGGCGGACGCGCCCGAGGACGCGGAGCGCCAGCGCTACCGGGAGGCCCTGCGCACCCGGCTCGGCGAACCCGCGCTCGTGCAGCGCGCCCTCCTGGAGCGCTCGCAGGCGCGCTTCGCGGCCCGGAAGGACGTCGCCCGGCGCGAGGCGGAGAACAGCGCCCGCGTGCTCGACGGGAGCGCCGGCGCGGTCGGCCCCAGCTCCTGCCTGGAGTGGAGGCTCTTCCAACGGCAGGCCCGGCGCTTCCCCATGCTGGAGCACCCCACCGAGTTCCACGCCTACGTCCTGCGCGGCCCGGAACGGGTGCGCGTCTATTTCTCCGGCGCGGACCACGTGGGAGGAAAGCTCCGGTCAGAGGTGACGGAGCGGGTGGCCCAGGACATCGCGCGCGGCTTCAGGCTGGTGGCCCACGTCCACAACCACAACTTCATGTTCGACCGGAAGCCAGGGGACCGGATGTGGACGACACCCGAGACAGTGGATGACATCGGCGGCGGCGTGGCCCCCAGTCTCAGCGACGTCCAGGCCTACCGGAACCTGCGTGAGTCGCTGCGGCTCGAGGCCGCGTGGGTGACCAATGGCCTGGAGACAGGCCGCTTCTCCGCCAAGGACTTCGACCTGTTGTCCGCGTGGGAGTGACGCCCCGCGCCCAGACCTGCTGGAGCCAGGCAAGGACTCACTCCACCGTCGAGCGTGTCCGGCTCTTGTCTGCTGGAGCGGTCAATGATTGCCATGATGGCATCAAGAGCCACCTGCTCCTTGTCCTTCATCACCTTGTGTGAGCTGCCCGTGGCGAGGATGTACGTCCGATTGGGATGGACGCCCTCGAACCTCTCGTCGGGCAGACATGACTCTGTCACCTGCTCGTGACAGAGCCCTTCGCATCACTCGCCTTCTTCCTTGGGTTCAAGGTTCCAGCAGCACACGACGGAACCGCCTGTCTAAGTGCACGCGCCCTTACATCCAAGAATTGAGAGACTTGATATGTCGCTCAGACAAACAGGTTTTCGATGTAAAACCGGACAGCACCACCACCAGCGCTCACGCAGTCCCTGGGCCGTGTGAGCCTGTTCAACCGGGAGAAGCCGCGATGCAATCACAGGTGAGAACGAGTGTCAGAGCGTGGGGCCCCAGTCCGCGCATCGTCATGTGCGCGGTCCTCGCCCTCGTCGTGGGCTGCTCGATGGAGTCGCCGCCGGAGAAACCGGAGCTCGGGGATGCTCGCGCGGGCGCGGTCGTCCAAGACGCCAACTTCGCCGACTCCGTCTTCGTCGGTGGCCTCTCGGGGCCGACGACCATGACCTTCGCGCCCGACGGGCGCCTGTTCGTCTCGGAGAAGAACGGCTCGCTGCGCATCGTCCAGAACGGCCAGCTCCTGGCGACTCCCTTCTTGACGCTCGCGGTGGACACCGGCAACGAGCGCGGGCTGATGGGCGTCGCGTTCGACCCCAACTTCGCCAGCAACAATCATCTGTATGTCTATTACACGTCCGTCGCGGGCAGCATCCACAATCGAGTCAGCCGCTTCACCGCCAACGGCAACGTCGTGGTTCCCGGAAGCGAGCTGGTGCTCGCCGACCTTCCGACGCTCGACGCCGCCAATCACAACGGCGGCGCGGTCCGCTTTGGCCTCGACGGCAAGCTCTACGTCTCCGTCGGAGAAAACGCGGTCTCTTCCAACTCGCAGAGCCTGAATACGCCCCTCGGGAAGATGCTGCGCTTCAACTCGGACGGCACCATTCCCACGGACAATCCGTTCTATGCGACGGCCACCGGGCTGGCCAAGGCGACCTGGGCCATGGGGCTGCGCAACCCCTTCACCTTCGACGTCCAGCCCGGCACGGGCATCCTGTTCATCAACGACGTGGGCGAAGGCGGCTGGGAGGAAATCAACCGCGGCGTGGCCGGTGCCAACTACGGCTGGCCGATGACGGAAGGCTACTTCACGAACCGCCCGGGGCTCACGCCGCCGTTCTTCGCGTACCCACATGGCTCCGGCACGGCCTTCGGCAACTGCATCGCCGGCGGGGCCTTCTACAACCCACCGGTCTCCGCGTTTCCCAGCGCGTACGTCGGCCAATACTTCTACGCGGACTTCACCAACGATTGGATCTCCCGCATCAACCCGAGCACTGGCGCGACCTCGCTGTTCGCGACGACCGTCCCGGGGCCGGTGGACCTCGACGTGGGGCCGGACGGCGCCCTCTACTACCTGGCGCGCAACGCGGGCCAGGTGGGTCGCATCGCCTACACGGCTTCGCTGCCGCCGAGCATCGCGCAGCAACCGGCGAGCACGTTGGTGTCGGTCGGCACTCCGGCGACCTTCACGGTGTCCGCGAGCGGCGAGCCGCCGCTCACCTATCGGTGGCAGCGCAATGGCGTGGACATCGCCGGTGCGACTTCGACGAGCTACGTGCTGAACGCCGCGCAGCTCGCCGACAACGGCGCGCGCTTCCGGGTGGTCGTGACCAACGGGATTGGCTCGGCCACCAGCACCGAGGCGGTGCTGACGGTGACGTCCAACAAACCGCCGGTGGCCACGATTGTGACGCCGGCCGTGGGCGCGACCTACACCGCGGCGACCGACCTGCTGTTCTCCGGCTCGGCCAGCGACCTGGAGGATGGCGCGCTGCCGCCGAGCGCGATGACCTGGAGCATCGCCTTCCATCACGATACCCACACGCATCCGGCCATGCCCGATACCACCGACATCACGAGTGGAAGCTGGCCCATCCCCAACATCGGCGAGAGCTCCGCCAATGTCTGGTACCGCTTGGCGCTCACGGTGCGCGACTCCATCGGCCTCACCCACACGGTGTATCGCGACATCCACCCCATCACCGTACCGCTCAGGGTGACCAGCGTGCCGAGCGGACTCCAGGTATTGATGGACGGGCAACCGTTCGCCGCGCCGCACGATACGACGGGCGTGGTCGGCGTCATGCGCTCGGTGGGCGCCGAGTCGCCGCAGTACTCGAACGGAAAGTTCTACGCGTTCTCCTCGTGGTCCGACGGCGGCGCGCGAATCCATGCCTTCACCACGCCCGCCAGCGCGGCCACCTACACGGCCACGTTCACGGAGACTTCGGGCGGGAGCTGCTACCAGATTCAAAGCGAGCGCAGCGACAAGTGGCTCACCGTCGACGTCGCGGGCAAGGTCGTCGCCGGCAGCGCGACGCAGGCAGGAGGGCAGATCTTCCAGCTCGTTCCGAACGGCGCGAAGTACAAGCTCAAGGGCTCGGGAGACGCGTTCCTGACGGTGGTGACCAATCAGCTCGCCATGAGCGCCAACTTCGCCAGCGGGGAGTCCTTCACCCAGATTCCCTGCGGCTTTGGCGCGCGCACGCGGGTTGGATTCCAGGCGTCGGCGGGGAGCGCGCCGCATTGGAAGGAGACGACGCCGGACGGGCCCATCCAGAGCGGTGACGGCGGCAACGGCGGCGCCTGCAACCCGGCCGATGCGGGCACCTGGGAGGGCTTCTACCTCGAACCGGTGAGCTGCCCTGGGGGCGGCACCGGCCCCGTGTGCGGCAACGGCACCGTCGAGAGCGGCGAGCAGTGCGACGATGGGAACACCCAGCCGGGCGATGGCTGCGATGCGACGTGCCGCATCGAGACCAGCGCCGCGGGCTGCTTCCGCATCCAGAGCGAGCGCAGCGACAACTGGCTCACCGTCGACGGGGCGGGCAAGGTGGCCGCCATCAGCACGACCCAGGCGGGTGGCGCGGTCTTCGAGCTCGTCACGAGCGGCACGAAGTACAAGCTCAAGGGAGCGAGCGGCGCGTACGTGGCGGTGGTCGCGGACCAGCTCACCGTGAACGCCACGCTCAGCACGGCGGAGCCGTTCACCCGCCACGCGTGCGGCGTCCACGGCGGCCGCAACCGCCATGGCTTCGAAGCGTCGACGGGCACCGCGCGCAACTGGAAGGAGAACACCCTCGCCGCGCCCATCCAGAGCGGCAACGCCGGCAACGGGGGCATCTGCAATCCCGCTGACGCGGGCTCGTGGGAAGGCTTCTACCTGGAGCCCGCGACCTGCCCCGGTGCCTGACGGACCAGCGTCATGACTCGCGGCCGGGCCATCAGGGTCCGGCCGCGGGTGAACCAGGTCGTCACTGCACGGAGCGCGCGAACTGTCCCGGCGTGAGCCCGACGATGCGCTTGAAGTGCCTGTTGAGCTGGCTCTGGTCGTAGAACCCCACCTGGGGAGCAACGGACGAGGGAGACCTCCCTTGGGTCAGGAGCCCCATGGCCCGGGAGACGCGCAGGTGGGTGAGGTACGCGTAGGGCGGCATCCCCACCTCCTCGCGGAACGCGCGACACAGATGGAACTTGTCCAGGCCCGCATGTCCGGCCAGCGCGTCCAGCGAGATGCCCTCCTCCAGGGAGGCATGCAACACCTCGAACGCCCTGCGGACAGACCGACTCGAGTGCCGCATGGGAGCGGAGGGCGACGCCCCGAAGCAGCCCACCAGCGCCGAGAGCGCCTCGATGGCCGCGGTCTGGAGCATCAGGGCGCTGGAGGAGGGCCTGGGCCCCTCGTCGGTGAACAAGGCATGGAGCCGGACGAAGGGCGCGGCGGCGGGGAGCTCTCTCGCGAGCTGGGCGTGAAGCAGGCGGGAGGAGGCTGGCAGGCGCATTCGCTCTCGCGCCTCGGCGACGAGTGCCTCGTCGAAGGCAAACACCTGGAAGCACGCGGGCCCATCACGACGGAGGTCTCGATAGACGTCTCCACGCTGCTTGATATCGAGGGTCCCCGGCGTCGAGTAGCGGACCTCCCCATCACACGTCCACTCCGCTCGCCCGGCGTACGTCATCATCACCGAGTAGCGCTCCTTCACCGCACGCCACAGCCGCCCATCGGTCCTGTAGCGCACCACTCGCAGGCCCGGCACTTCGGGAGGGAAGAAGGCGCGGATGGACAGCGGAGAACCCACGCCCCAAACCTAACCCGGCCCGCGCCTGGCGCTTGGGCGTTCTTGGCGGAGCATCTCCCGCCAACAATGCCCAAGCCCGCCCTCCGCCCGTGCCCTACGTATCCCTCCTCTCTTGAAGCAGGAGGCTCTCCAGATGTCGGGAATCGAAGGGAAGGTGGTTGCCATCACCGGCGCCAGCAGTGGAATCGGTGAGGCGACAGCACGGCTGCTCGCCCAGCGGGGCGCGAAGCTCGCCCTGGGCGCGCGAGGCCTCGACCGCCTCGAAGCGCTCGCGGCGAACATCACGGGCACTGGCGGAGAGGCCCTCCATGCGCGCACGGACGTGAGGCGACGCGAGGACGTCTCCCATCTCGTCGAGCTGGCGAACCAGCGATACGGCAGGCTCGATGTCCTCATCAGCAACGCCGGGGTCATGCCCATCTCTCCGCTCGACGACCTGCGCGTCCAGGACTGGGAGGACATGGTCGACATCAACATCAAGGGTGTCCTGTATGGCATCGCCGCGGCGCTGCCGCTCTTCCGCCGGCAAGGCTTCGGGCACTTCGTCCACACCGCGTCCTCGGCGGGACATCGCATCGTCCCGAACCAGGCCGTCTATGCCGGAACGAAGTTCGCCGTGCGCGCCATCTCCGAGGGCCTGCGACAGGAAGCGGGCGACAAGCTGCGGGTCACCATCATCTCACCGGGGGTCACCCGGACGAACTTCGCGGAGCACGTGTCGAACCCCGAGGTGAAGGCTCAGCTCGAGACGATTCGAGAGCAGCTCGCGATGCCTCCGGAGGCGATTGCCCGCGCCATCGCCTTCGCGCTCGAACAACCCGCTGACGTCGACGTCAGCGAGATTCTCATCCGGCCCACGGCCCAGAGCTGACGGCCCTGCGCGCGTCAACGAAGACGCGTGGTGGCGTCCAGCACCTCGCCGAAACCCGATGCCCCGGTCCCCTGTAGACAGGGGCCATGTCTTCTCGCGCGGGCTCGTCCTGCTTGTTTCTCGTGTTCGTGTTGCCGTGGACGGCCCTCACGGGGACCGCGGACTCCTTCATCATCTCCACCATGGTGCGCCAGGTACAGGTGACGAGCTGGCCCTCCGGCTGGTGAAGCGCTACCCCGTCGGCGCCAGCGTGCCCGTGTACTACCGGCCAGGGCAATCCTCGGAGGCGGTGTTGGAGGTGGGCCTGGATAGCTCGGAGCTGTTCGTGCTCTTGGGTCTGATGCCCTTCAACCTGATAGCGCTCTGGCTGTGCGCCTTGATGATGTGGCCCTCGAAGCCAGAGCCCTCGTGTCTCCCTTCTTCCGGGAGGAGGGCAGCGAGTGCGTGACGCTCGATGCACCGTCGCCCATCAGGAGGACGAGCCTGGCCTTGGGAGTCTCCGGAATCGTGTGCTTCGCGCTCGGGGGACTCACGGGCGGGTTCTCCGCACCGCTGCCCGTGGGCGTGGGGGCCTGGGGGCTCGTCATCGCCTGCGGAGTGTTCGCCGCGCGAAAGGCGCGCGCACGCCTGAAGGCCGGGCACCATGACCTGCGCCTCCACGCCCAGGCGAAAAGCCTCTCCCTGCCGCCCTTCTCCGCACGCAAGCACCGGCTCGACCTGCGGTGGCGCGACGTGCTGGCGCTCCGCATCGTCCCCCAGCTCCGCACGCCCAAGGGGAAGGACGTGAGCCTCTACCGACTCACCCTGGAGGTTTCCACCGCCCACGGAGGGGAGCACCAGGAAGCCATCGCGGATTTCTCCCGCCAGGAGGAGGCAGAAGCGCTGGAACACTGGCTGCGAAAGCACCTCAAGCTGGGTGAGACCGCTCCGGACGAGCTGCGCTCCGCTGGAGCGTGAGGCTCATCTCCCTGCCGCGTCGTGGAACCCGGCCTCCGCCTCGCCAGGGCCGAACCGCTCGCCCGCGCGCTTCAGGAAGGTTCCCGGTGTGAGCCCGATGAGCTCCCTGAAGTCCGCGATGAGGTGCGACTGGTCGTAGTAGCCCGCCTCCGCGGCGATGCGACCCCAGTCCTTCGAGGTCTCCGCCAGCCTCACGGCGCGCCGCAGGCGAACCGTCCGCGCGAAGTCCTTGGGCCCGATGCCGATGCTCTCCGTGAAGGCACGACGAAGATGCCGCGCCGTGACGCCAAGTCGCGCCGCCACGCGCTCCACTCGAACCTCGTCGCCTTCGAGCAAGCGAACCGCGCGGCGAGCCAGCCGTGCCGAGGCAGGTTCGAAGGTCTGGCGGGTGCGAAGGGCCATCGCCTGGGAGAGGCGGTCAAGCACCTCCGGCAGGCCCCGCGCCGCGAGGAGCGCATGGCAGAGGTCACTGCCTGAGTGACCCCAGAGGTCTTCCAACGGGACGATGCGGTCCGTCAGCGCGCTCGCTCCCACGCCCAGGAGCGGCGCCGACCAGCCAGGCTTGAACTGAAGGATGACCGCGCGTGCGTCACCGGTGACGTTCTTGAACAGCGCCCGCGTTCGGGGGCCCGCGACGCACACATCCCCGCGCCGCCCCTCGTCGAACATTCGAATGACCAGGGTCGTTCTCCCGTCGGGCAGCCGTGCGAGTTGGCGGGCGCGTCCAGCGACGGACATGACAACGCGAGCGTCTTCGACGAAGCGGGAAAGAGAGAACGTCGAGGCGACGGAGTCCATCGTGCGCGGCACCCGCATACTCTCGCGCGGGCACCTCGTCCGTTCAAGCCGGCGCGGAGCAACCGTGAAGATGTCCGGTCCTTCCAATCGGAGGACGGCGGCGGCGGGTACAAGGGACAGCATGAGCCCTCGAGATTTCGCGGACCGCGTCGTGGTTGTCACTGGAGCGAGTGGAGGTGTCGGAGCCGCTGTCGCCGAGGAGCTCGCGCGACGGGGCGCATCGGTCGTACTGGCCGCTCGGCGCACCGGTCCGCTCGAAGAAGTGGCCAGGCGCTGTGGGAACCAGGCCCACGCCGTCGTCGCCGATGTGACGAAGCGCGACGACGTGCGGCACATCTTCGATGAGGCCGTCGCGAAGTTCGGCCGCGTCGACATCTGGATCAACAACGTGGGTCGAGGCATCGGCCGCCCGCTGCTCGAAATCACCGACGACGACGTCGACGCGATGATTCGCGACAACGTGAAATCGGTGCTCTACGGCATGCAGGTCGTGACGCCGCATCTCCAGGCGCGTGGCACGGGCGCCATCGTGAACGTGTCGTCGCTTCTTGGCCGCACCCCGCTCCCTCCGCGCGCCGCCTACGCCGCGGCCAAGGCCGCGATGATGTCGCTCTCCGAGGCGTTCCGCATCGAGCTCGCGGGCTCGCACCCTCACCTCCGCGTGGTGGTCGTCTACCCCGGGCGAATCGCGACCGACTTCGGCCAGAACGCGCTGGGGCAGCGCATGATGGACAGCGGGAAGCTCCCCGCCGAGGTCCTCGCGGCCATCGGCGGCGCGACACAGACGGCGGAGGAGGTCGCTCGGGTGGTGTGCGACGCGGCCCTGAACGGCCGGGGTGACGTCTATACGCAGCCGAATGCGTTCGCGCGCGTACGGGAGTACCTGGAGAAGCAACCAGGTTGAGGTTGCAGTTGCGTTACGCGCCCCCCCCCGGCGACAACGGGCCTCCTCTTGTTCCGGAGTATCCCTGTAGAGTGAGGTCATGTTTGCTCGCCTGGGCTCGCTCTTCTTTTTCCTCGTGTTCGTGTTGCCGTGGGTGACCATGACGGCGGCCTTCGACTATCTCGCCGCCTCCAACCTGGTCAGACAGGCACGGACGGCGAGCTGGCCCTCCGTGCAGGGCACCGTCATCCGGAGCGAGGTGACTTCCGTGCGCTCGAACAAGAGCACCAATCATGGCCTGAAGCTGGCCTACACCTACTCCGTCGACGGGCAGAGCCACGAGGGCAGCACCGTCCAAATCACCGAGTCGATGTCGGGAGACCGCGGGGTCGCGGAGGAGCAGATGGCACGCTACCCCGTCGGGGCGAGCGTCCCCGTCTACTACCAGCCCGAGCAGCCCTCGGAGGCGGTGCTGAAAGCGGGCCTGGACAGCTCGGAGCTGTTCCTGTTCATGCTCATGACTCCCTTCAACCTGATTGCGTTCTGGCTGGGCCGCGCAGTGGTGAGTTCCTGGAAGTCGGAGCCACCGCTCTTGTCCACCTTCGCCCGCGAGGACGGCAGCGAGTGCGTGACGCTGGAAGGGCCGTGGACGGCGGCACTGGTGTCCCTGGTCCTGTTTGGCTCCGCCGTGGTGTGCTTCCTGCTCACTGCGGGCACCATGGGCCTCGACGCACCGCTTCCCGTGGGTGTGGGGGCCTGGGCAGTCGTCATCGCCTGCGGTGTGTACGCCGGGCGGTGGTCGCGCGCGCGGGAGAGGGCCGGGCACTACGACCTGCGCCTCATCGCCCGGTCTCGAAGCCTCTCCCTGCCGCCGTACCTCAAACGGAGGCACCGGCTCGACGTCCGGTGGAGCGACGTGCTGTCACTCCGCGTCGAACCCCAGCTTCGCAAGCCCCCGGCGAAAGAGGTGGGCAGCTACCAGCTCACACTCGAGTTCTCCACCGGCGACGGCGAGGTCCGCCAGGAAGCCATCACCAGTTTCTACCAGCAGGACAAGGCAGACGCGCTGGCGCACTGGCTGCGAAAGCACCTCAAGGTGGGCGAGGCCGTTCCGGAAGAGCAGCGCTCCGCCTGACACGCATGACCCGCTCCCAATCACATCCCAAGGAGCCCGGGGTCAGGGGCTCTTCTTGAGGAGATAGCGGAGGACCGAGATGAGGCCCGAGAAGCGGAACGACGGGTCGATGTATTTTTCGAGGACGTAGAAGGCGAAGTAGTAGGCGCGGCAGGAAGCCCAGATGGCGAGGATGAGCAGCACCAGGGTCCGCCAGTCCGGCAGCTCCATGAGGATGAGCGCTGACGCCACGAGGCCGATGAGGACGAAGAGGATGGCCTTGACCCACATCCATCGGTGCGATTGCAGGTCGCGCATGCGCGAAACCTAACCCAGGCCATTCCCTTGACGCAGCAGGAGCGCCCGCGGCCCCGCGCCGGACTCCTTCGTCACTCTGCGTCCGCGATGCGTTCGAGCAGCTCGCTCAACAACAGGCTTTCGCCCTTCGAGAGCACACGGAGCCGGGCAACGGACGCACGCAGGGCCGTGGCCACCGCGCGGACCTCCGCGTTCGCCGGGGTCACCGCCTCGCTCGTTATCGCGGCCACGGCCGCCTCGCGCGCGGCGTCAGCGAGCCCGAGGTCGCGCTGGCCTTCGGGCTGGGCCAGGAGCGTGAGCACGGCCCCGGTGCCCATCGCCGACACGAGGCCGACCGCCCGCTCCTCACTGACCCGCAGCCTGCCCGCGAGCGCGATGTTCCGGATGCGGCGCCGCAGGACAGCCTCCCCGTCGCCCTGGGCGGGCGATTGCGACAACAGTTGAGGATCACTGCTCATGAGCGCGAACAGGCCGGGATGACCGAGGCCGAACGCGACGTGCATGTCCCAGCCGTCGCGAAAGTCCTGGAGCGGGTCCGGGTGCGGCCTGCGCTTGGACTTCGCCGACACGTAGCGCGCCATCTCATGCTCGATGACGGCCGCCAGGAGGCCGCGCTTGTCTCCGAAGAGCCGGTACAGCGTCGGAGCCTGCACCCCCGCGGCGGAGGCCACGGCGCGCGTGGTCGCGGCATCCGGGCCTCCGGAGGAGATGAGCTCGGCGGCGGCCTCGATGATGCGCGCGCGCACATCGGAGCCATCCGCGTCATCGGCGGCGAACTTCTCGCGGTCCGTCATGGGACGGAGATAACACGCAGCCCGATAGCGTCGCTAATGTCGAGTTGATATCGGCGCTAGCAGGCCCTATGTTATCCATGGAAACGGAAATTTGTTTCCACTGGAATCAAAGGGGTGTTCGATGATTGTGGTGACTGGAGCGACGGGGCAGCTTGGCCGTCTCATCGTGGAGAGCCTCGTCGCCCGTGTGCCGGTGGACCAGGTCGCCGTCAGCGTCCGCGACGTGGGGAAGGCCCAGGAGCTGGCGGCGCGTGGCATCCAGGTGCGCCGCGGTGACTTCGCGGACCCGGCGAGCCTCGCGCAGGCCTTCGAGGGGGCATCCCAGGTCCTGCTCGTCTCGTCGAATGCGCGGGCGTATGGCGGCGACACGCTCGCCCAGCACCGCGCCGCCATCGACGCCGCGCGGTCCGCGGGCGTCAGGCGCATCGTCTACACCAGCCACATGGCGGCGAGCCGTTCGTCGGCGTTTCCCCCCATGTTGGACCATGCCGAGACGGAGCAGTTGCTGAGCGATTCCGGTCTGCGGTGGACCGCGCTTCGCAACGGCTTCTACGCGTCGAGCGCGATGCTCCTGCTGGCGAAGGGACGGGAGACAGGCGTCTTCGAGGCGCCCGCGGACGGCAAGGTCTCCTGGACCACGCACGCGGACCTCGCGGAGGCAGCGGCCGTCATCCTGGCGAACGAGGGGCAGTACGACGGCCCGACGCCGCCGCTCACGGCCGCGCAGGCGTTCGACTTCGAAGAGCTGTGCGGCATGGCGTCGAGCATCCTCGGGCGCCCGCTCCGTCGAAGCACCGTGTCAGAGGACGAGCTGCGCGCGAAGCTCCAGGCGTCCGGCATGCCCGCTCCCGGAGTCGACATCTCGCTTGGCCTCTACCGCGCGAGCCGCGCTGGCGAGTTCGCGGCCGTCGACCCCACCCTGCGGAAGCTGCTCGGGCGCACGCCGACGGGCATGCGCGAGGTGATTGCCGCGACGCTGAGTCGAACAGACGGCGGCAAACGGTGACGCGGCGGCGAAAGAGCGATCAGAACCCTCCGACGACGTCGACCATCTTGCCATCTCGCGCCATTACCCGGAGGCGGCTGAATCCCCAGACCTTGCTTGTCTGAACTGCCTTCACCTGCAGCACGCCGTCCTGTTTGCTTCCAGACAAAGCAATCTCCATCTCGGCGACCGCGGCCTCGCCGCGAGCCTGCGTCTTCCCCGAGAAGAAGAAACTGCCACTCACAGGAGCGCCCAGTGTCTGAACGACCTGACGATGGTTCACCACCCTCGCAAGTGCCTCCTCATGGGGAAACTGGCCCCGAAACCACATGCCGCCACAGCCGCAGCACATCAACGGAAGTCCTACCAGCGCTCCGAGCCCCCACTTCAGCGTCGGCGACATTCCTGGCTCCCGGCCCTCAAAAGGCCTGACGACGTAGATGCTCAAGTAGACCATCTGGCTGCCGTGTGAAAGCACTGGTAAGCTTTCACATCCTACGGGAGGAGCATGCCATGAAGCGTTTGCTATTCATGATGCTGTTACCTATCAGCGTGTTGTCTGGGGGATGCGGCGGTGCAGTGGAAGACGGTGCTGCCACCATCGAGTCGGTCCAGCAAGCGCTCACGCCCTGTCTGTCGGAGTGCTACGGCGGCTGTGGAGGCCGTCCGGACCAACTGGAGTGTCGAGCGGACTGCCGGGACATCTGCACGGGATGCGAGAACCAGTGCCAACCGTATTGCGAAAACAGTCCGCCAGCACCAGCCTGCACGGCCTGCATGAATGAGTGCTTCTAGAGTGGCGCGGGGGCACAGGGGGAGGCCTTCACTTCACCTCCCCCTCCCCGTGACTCAATGCGAGCGGAGGATCCAGATGTTCGAGTAGTTCTTGAGATTCACTTCGACCCAGGGCTTCGTCGCGTCGACGAAGTAGACCTTGCCGCCGCTGAAGACCGCATTGAAGGCATGGCCCTGCCCCGTGGATTTGAGCGCACCTGACACGATGGCCTCGCTCCCCTCCCCCCAGGACTTCATGGCCTTCGTGACGGCCCGCCTGGTCGCGGTCTCCACCCACGTGCTCTTGAAGTAGGCCGCGAGGAAATCCGTGGTCATCGGTTCCCCGTCGATGGCCGCCATCGGAACACCCCTGCGGGTGGAGTGGAGGGCGATGGCGTAGTAGCCACAGTTGCCTCGGCCCCTGCACGACTTGACGAACACCTCCGTGGCCTGTGCACGCAACTCCGCCGCGACGTTCCCCTGGGGCGCCCCCTTGGGCGACGGCACCATGAACGAGCCGATCATGCCGACCAGCGACCCCAGCAGGCGGTACTTGCCATTCGCGTCGCCGGACGTGCTGGGCCCCAACCAGGTGTTGCGCATGTTCTGGGTGCAGCCCGGACACCAGAAGATGAAGTTGTCGCCCACGCCGGCGGAGAAGCTCGAAATCTTGTCGAGCCGGGCGTTGTAGGCGGCGACCGCGGCTTCGGCGCCCTGCTCCGTATTCGCGATGAGGATCAACGCCTCCTCCACCGTGGTACCCGCCGCGGCGAGCGAATCGAAGCTGTACGAATCGTCCATCACGATGCCGGTCAACGCGATGATGGAAGTCCGCAGCGCGAAGCCGCCCACCGTCTGGGCGCCCGAGGGCCCCAGGGAGAAGGTGGCGGTGGGCACCGGACGGTAGGCCGACTGGGGATTCGCGTCGTCGGGGGAATCGTTCAGGGACTTCACGATGTAGAGGTCGGGGTCGTTGATGACGCTCGGGCCTCCTCCCGGAACATCACCCCCTCCTCCACCGCCGCCGCCCTGGCACTCGCCGCCGCCGCAGGGGTCCAGCCCGGTGGGGTCCGACAGGTTCAGCGGGTCGTTCATCGCGAACGCGTAGGGATTCGTGGTGGCCGAGGTCCGGGGGACGGTGAGCGGATCTCTACTCAGGAACCGCCCCAGCGCCGGGTCATAGAGGCGCGCGCCGAGCTGGCTGAGATTGAACGGCGCGAGCGCGTCTCCCCAGTTCCACTGACTGCTCGTGTAGAGCAGCGTGCCCGGCTGCGCGGAGCCGGTGGACTTCGCCTCGCCAAACGGCTGGTAGTCGATGTCCTGGACGAAGATGCCCTTGAGGTCGGTCATGAAGCGGGCCCCTCGCGTCTCACCGAAGTGGAAGGCCCAATCGTCCCCCACGCCCCGCCGGGTGGCCACGATGCCGCCCGGTCCTGGAATGTGGCGGGTGACGAACTCCGTCCTCACGCCGCCAATCTTCTGCTCCTTTCGCTCGATGAGTCCGCCGAGCTTCCACTCGGCCTTCGCATCCGCGCTGGCGACATTGAGCTCCATCTTCCTCACGGAGCCGAAGGCGCCGTAGCGGAAGACGGCGGTCCCCGGAGGCCCCTCGATGGAGCGCACGTCGCCTGACGGCGCGTAGGTGACGCGGCGCCAGCCCGTCCGCGACGTGTAGTCAATCACGTTGCCCTGCGAGTCATGCCCCACGTTGCAGGGAGAGGAACCCGCGCTGGTGTTGTAGCCGATGCGGCACAACCTGTCCCGGTCGACGGCGCCCACGCTGATGGCGACGTCGCTGGTGCCCACCAGGTCGTTCTGGTTCACGAGGTTGCCGAGCGCGTCGTAGGTGTACTGCCAGTTCGTCAGCGTGGTGCTCCCGTCGGTGCGGAGCGAAGACGCGAGCCTGCCGAGCGCGTCATAGCCCACGTTCGTCTTCGGTCCCGAGGCCGCGCCATCCACAATCTCCCGGCGCGACTTCTCGCGGCCCATGGCGTCGTAGCCGAGCATGATGATGCGACGGGAACCGAAGCTGGAATGGACCGTGGCCTCGTTCAGCAGCCGGCGCCCCACGTCGGCGTAGCTCGCATCGACGCGGACCGCGTCATCGGCGTGCGCCGACTCGCGGACTCGGCCGAACACGTCCGTCACCTTCGCCTGATAGAGCTGATGGGTGCCGGCGCGGTCCGAGTAATGAATGGCATTGAGGCGGCGGGCGGAGTCGTAGGTGTAGTCGACCCACTCCGCACTGAAGCCCGTGTCGGGCAGATAGAACGCCAGCGACGCGAGCGAGCCGTCACCATGGGCCCAGGACTTCTGGACGTAGGTGTAGCCCACGTCATCGGTGTAGACCTGCGCCTCCTGCCGACCCAAGGCGTCGTAGCTGTAGAAGACGCCTCCCGTCGGAGAGAGGACCGTCGACAGCCGGCCCAGGAGGTTCCTCGGGGTGACGAGACTGGTGGGGCTCGAGCCCGTGTCGTAGAGGAAGTCATTCACCGTCTCGGAGTCCACCGTGCCGTTGACGCGTTGTTCCTGATGCGTGAGGCGACCCAGGGCGTCGTAGCGGCTGACCACGAGCCGAGGGCCCGTCGGTGCCGAGATGGATTCATTCCAACTGGTTTCGAGCGGCTCGCCCCAGTTGCTGTACTTGACCGTCTGTGCGGTGGTGTCTGGCGCCGTCCACTGGATGCGCTGGCCGAACGAGTCGTAGGCCCAGGTCCATTGCACCGGAACCGTGAAGGTGGCGGGGTCCTGGTAGCGGGTCATGCTGGTGAGCTGCCCCAGCCGGTCATGGGTGAAGGTGGCGTACTCCAGCCGGGAGCTGCTCTTCCACGTCGACCGGGAGAGCAGCCGCCCCGCGCCCGTCATCGTGGCGGACTTGATGACACCCGCCTGGGGACTGGTGGACAGCAGGGACGCGGCGTCGCGGACGCTGTGGGTCTCCAGGTGGTCCGCGAACGAGCGGGCGTAACACGCGGGGTAGCGCTCCGCGGCCTCATCCGTCACGTTGCTGTAGGCCTGGGGCCCGTGGCCGCGAATGACACACAGGGGTGTGCCATCGACGTTGAAGAAGTGCGTGGTGCCGTAGGCGGTCGCTCCATTCTGCGAGGCGGGGTACGGGTCGGCCTCGAACACCACCCGCCCGAGGGCGTCATAGGTCTTGGCGCCGGAGATCATCACGTCATTGCCGTAGCTGGCACCCAGTGAGCCCTCGGTGCGACGCGAGCGACCCAGCTCGTCCAGATACTCGATGGCGACCTGACCGGTGGCGCTGCCCTCGGTGCCCGAGGGGACCGCGTCGATGAAGGACTTGTGGACGACCCTCCAGCCCAGTGGGTCTCCACCGGTGAAGCCCAGGAAGCTCGTCGTCGACCGCACGCCAAGCGCTCCACCTGGAGGAGTCATCGTGGTGCGCACGACCCGGCCGTAGCCGTCGAAGTCCGTCCCCAGGCGGGTCTGGTTGGGGTCCAGCGTGCTGAGCGTGTCGAGGGTGAAGGGGTCGAGCGTCGCGATGGAGCCAAGCGCTGGGACTCCCGTGGCATCCACCCGCTGGCTCTCCTGGGCGAGCCCGAAGGTGTCGTACGTCAGGGTCACCTTGCGGACGGCGCCGTCCTCGCGCACGCGGGTGACGATGGAGGGGTTGCCCGCGGCGTCGTAGCTCGCCGTGTATTCGAGCACGGTGTTCAGAAGTGCCCCGGTGTTGACGTCGCGGCGCTCCCTGCTGTGGGAGGTGAGGTGTCCCGCGGAGACGGAGCCCGAGGTCAGCCCGTCATAGAACCAGGCCTCGGAGGCATAGGTGGGCAGGCCAGGCCGGAGGCAGTTCCAGAAGCGGCGCGACATGGGCGCGTGAAGCACCCGAGGGCCCGTTCCCGTCGGCGCGGCGTACTTCGTCTCGACGCAGATGTCGTCATCGCCCTGGTAGGCGTCGTTCAAGTGCTGGACGGTGATGACCCGGCCGTAGTCGTCGACGTCGAGCGCTTCGGAGCGGGTGACGACGTTGTTGGCGGAAGGCGGAGCGGCCTGGCCCCGCCAGGACTCGGCGCTGCGTTGATAGATGAAGCCACGAGAAGAGCAGGTGTCGTAGCGATTCGTGTTGGCGAGCCAGGACGCGAGGAAGTCGAGCGGATAGGCCATCTCGAAGCAATCCAGGCCCTGGTTGGTGTTGCCCGGGACAGGGGTCTCCTCGAAGAGCTTCGCGGTCCATTCGAAATGCGTGCCGCCGACCCGCCGGGGGCTGGTGGCGACATCGGTGGAGAGCAGGCCCCACGCATCCGTGGCGACGCCGGTGAGGAGGGTGATGTCGCGAGTCTTTCCAGCCAGCAGGTAGCGGCTGAAGCGGGCGAGCTTGGAGGTCTGCGACAAGGCAGGGAGGGGATACGTGTCGGTGATGGTGGCGTAGCCCTCCTGGCTCTTCTCCGTGGGGGCGCGCACCACCACCGAGCGCTGGTAGGCGGGAAGCGTGAAGGCCTGGAGCGCCGAGTCGTACATCAGCTCGGCTCCACCATAGGCATACAGCGTGGGGGACAAGTCTCCTCCGAGCCCGAGCGTTCCCCCGGTTCCCACCGAGGTGACGACGATTTCGGGGAAGGGCACCTGGTGCTTGGTGGTGCCGTCCTGCTTGGCGGAGCGGTAGCTCACGCCGGTTATCGCGCCATGGCCGTTGTCGACCTGCACGATGCGGCCGGCCTCCGGCTTGCCAGGGCGGCGGCTGGGGCCGTAGAGCTCATAGACATCCAGGCTCGAGCCGTTGAGGCGCACCACGTCCGGCTTGCCGTCGCCGTTGATGTCGTAGAGGCCGCTGGTGGTGAAGGACTTCAGGCCGTCGCACTGGTCCGTCACACTGGACAAGGTGAAGCCGCTGCCCTCCACCTCGATGGTCACCGCCGGGAGTGCGAAGCCGGCGCCAGTGCCGATGGCCACGGTCCAGGTCGAGCCGCTGACGGAGACGAAGTCCGGAATCCCATCACCGGTCAGGTCTCGAAGCCCCGTGTTCATCGCCGCGCCAAAAGTCGTGGCGCCAGGCGGGGCGGGGTTCGGCGCGACGCAGGTGGTGTTCTGAGCGGTCTTCTGGACGGAGTAGGGCCCCGGGAGCGTCAGCGTCACGGGACTGAAGCCGCGCCCCGTGCCGAGCCTGACGGTGGTCCTGTTGTCGAAGCGGTCGAGCAGGCCGTCACCGTTGACTTCGGCGAGGCCGCAGAGCACCGACTGGGTGTCGCCCGTGGTCGTCCAAAGGCCCACGCCACACTCCGTGTTGGCCAGGAGGGTGATGGGGGCGGAGAAGACGGGGCTGCCCTCCTCGATGGCCAGGCCGTAGAGATTGAGCACGGCCTCGACCTTGTTGCTGGTGTCCTGGAGCGGCCGGACCCAGATTCTCCGGGGGGCGTTGAAGACCTGGTTCGGAGTGCCGGGAATGGACGGGAACGAGGGAACCACGTCGACGCGCGATGAATTGAAGACGAAGTCGGGAAAGCCGTCACCGTTGACGTCCTTCACCTCCCAATCCGTGTATGTCTTTTCCGCGTCGGCGCTGAGTTCCCCCGAGGGGGCATCGGGGTTGTTGCATTCATGCGTGGTGTAGCCCTGGGGGTATTCGGTCCAGCCGGTCCCCGCGATGAACTTCCAGCAGGTTCCGACGACGCGCTCGCGACCGCTGAACCGGCTGGAGAGGGGCAGATAGTTGCCGGTGAGGTTGTGACCTCGGTTCAGCAGATGGGTGTAGAGATTGCCGATGCTGAAGGAGCGGCGCACCCACGTGACTCCGGAAGGTCCGGCGCCGGGCGTGTTGAGGTAGATGACCCAGCGCCCGGGTTCCGCGGCGGCGTCGATGAGGTCGACGCGGCCATCGCCGTTGACGTCGATGGCCTGACGCCAGACCTTGTCGATGTTCACCGCGGCGCTGCTGTTGGCGAAGCGATTCTGGGTGGCGCTGCGTGTCTCGAAGGCACCCGTCGTCAGGACGGTGTCCGAGAGCTGGGCGTTGAAGGTGCCCGTGCCCAGGCTGATGGTGGAGGAGGTGGCGGGTCGGTTGACGGCCACCCAGAGCTTGCCGTTCTTGGGGTAGACGAGGTCGGGAAGGCCATCGCCGGTGACGTCGGTCAGGCTCTGCCAGGTCGCGGAGCCGGTGCCGGCGGCCACGGGGGGCGCGAAGGTTCCGTCCCGAGCGGTGGCGGAGATGCGCGTGGCGTCCGGCCCGGCGGGCAGCGAGACAATCTGGGTCTTCTTGAAGGCGAGCTTGTTGTTGGTCGTCGCACTGCCGTAGCCAAAGGCCACGACGGGGAGGGCCACGAGTTCCTCCGGGGTGCCCTGGCGGCCGTACATCTTCACGCTGCTCAGGCGTTGCTGCCGGGTGTCGGCGTCCGGCTGATAGGTGAAGGCATAGGAGTGAAGCCTCTGCTTCGAGCCGGTGCAGGTGTCGCGGCTCTCGACGTCCAGGCGCTCCAGGATGCGCATCCGCGTCAGCACGCGGTCGCCAAGCAGGCTCAATGACAGGGGCGACGTCGCCGAAGGGCCATAGTTGAGGCCCACCTCGTGCTTGTAACAGTCGGACTGGGGATGGCGGTTGTAGGAGACGCGGCGCAGGTCGAGAGAGACCGCGTCTCCGCCCGGGACGGAGACGGTGGAGACGTCGTAGTCGAGTTTGACGGCGGTGCTGTCGGCGCCGGTGACGGTGCTGAGCAACCAGAGACCGGAGCCCGCGAGCTGGGAGGGCTCGATGAAGTTCCAGGTCCGCCCCCGCCCGTCGTACATCACCCAGATGCCGCCCTGCTCGCGCAGGACCAGGTCGGCGGCGTCATGGCGCGCGACCCAGGTCTGGTCTGTCTTCGGGAACAGGCTGATGGCCTGCCCCTGGAGCATGAGGGTGACCTGCTCGCGTCCCGCGGGAGCGACATTGCTCCCCATCTGCGGCTTGCGGTGGGCATAGCCCGTATCGCGGCGGATATACGAAAGGGGGATGTCCCAGCCCACGCCCGCGGCGCCAGTGCCCTGGGCTCCGGAGCGGATGGCCAGGGGGACGGGCATGCCGCCTCGCGCGACCGGCAGGTCGAGTGGAACAGAGGCCACATAGCCTCCCGTCAGGTTCACCATGCCCGGCTCGGCGCCGGTATCGGAGGCGCGTCCCGCGTAATGGCCTCCGGTGGGTGCCAGTTGCGCGGCCCCCATGACAGGCACCACCACGATGACAAGTCCCACGGCAATACACAGCCAGGACGTCCGGCCCGTCCACTTCATGCGGCCCCCTCGATGTGACAAACGTGCTCCCCAAGAGCACGGCCCGTGCGGGTCAATACACGGAAAGTGGATTCAGGGGAAGACCCGGGGGCAAGGTCCAATCCCTCTCAATGGCTTGCGCGTGGGCTCGCACGTATCGGGGCTGCTGGCCGGCCGTGGAATACACGAACGGCCGGCCCCTCGGAAGAGGAGCCGGCCGTCCATGAATCCATCCACCAGGCTCAGCGGTGCGTCAGAAGGCCACCGCCGTCATGGGCAGCACCAGCATGTCACCCTTGCGAGGGCTCACGAGGGAGCGGGCCAGGTCCACATGCACCACCGCGTGCTTGCGTGGAGCCAGGAGGGCCCGGGTGACCTCGAACCGGACGGGTACGGTGCGGACATCGAGTGAGCCCATCCGCGAGCCGTCCTCGAAGGCACCGTACTCGTCGAAGCGGACGACCACCTGGGCCGAATCCACCCCCGGCGGCAGCGTGAAGTAGCCCACGAGGCCCGCGTGGTCCCGCCTCGCGAGGTCCATCACCGTGGCCTTCATCTCCACCGGGAGGAGCTGGCCCCCGGCCGACACGGTCATGCTGTCCACGTTGACGAAGGCGCTCTCGTACGAGTGGTTCCCCACCCCCAGGATGCGGACCTCGAACTGGTTCTCCTTGTCGTTGGGTTGGAAGTCGTCCGCCCGCGCCGGAAGGAACCCACCCGACGGAGGGACCTCCGCCTCTTCGCCCGGCGCCTTCTCCTCATTGCAACCCGCGAGGACCAGCGCCCCCGCCACAGCCGCCATCCACAGCTTCCCGCTCTTCATATGGGTTTCTCCAGAATCTGAATGTTTCGATGGGACGACTCGAACCGGTGCTTAGAGGCTGCCCTTGGGCTCGACGGCGATGCTGAGGGCATGCGACGCCGACGCCGGGCCTCCGTTGAAGGACATGGGCAGCGCGCGTCGAGCGCCCTGGTCGTTGAGGGCGCGCAGCGCGTTGAGCTGCGCCTCCATGTCCTCGCGAGTGCCGGAGTCCATGGCGCTGCGGGCGCGAGCAATCCCGGTCGTCATGGCCGCGCCGAAGAGCCGCTCGTTGCAGGTCGCGGTGAGCGACTGGCGCGCCAGCTTCACGAGCAGGGACTGCTCCTCCGTGCGAGGCACCCGCCGCTGCGTCGCGGCGGGGCTCAGCCACAGGACGCCCATGGCCTCTTCCATGCTCCGCACGACGCCCACCTTGCCCAGGTCGATGTCGCCCCCCGTGGCGAGGCACGCGGACAGCGCCTCCTCATGCGTCTTGAAGTACCCCTCGTTGCGGGTGGTGTTCTTCGCCTGCACGGAGGACGGGAACGGGCATGAGGCGAAGTTCTCGTTGCCGTTGAGGCTCACCGCGCCCTTGGCGGCGACCGTGAAGGCCCCCGTCGTCAGGTTCACGGTGTAGAGCGTGTTGACCGGGTGGACCAGACCCGTCAGGTCGCTGCCATAGACATAGAAGGTGCCCGCGGCGTCGAAGGCCGCGGCGGTGGCCGTGAAGTAGAGCGCCGGCAGACCGGTGAGGCCATCCGGCGGCCCGATGGGCCCGAAGTCGGTGGTGTTGCCCGTCGCCGGGTCGAACCGCGTGAGCCGGTGGGTGGTGTCGTTATAGCCATACACCAGGTTGTCAATCGGGTTCACCGCGAAGTCGAGGAGGACCGCCAGGCTCGGAGCGGGGCCGCTGGAGATGACGGTGCCGGTGGACAGGTTGATGCGCGCGTACGTGGGGATGAGGCTGGAGCCGGGACCGGCGTAGACGAGGTAGGTCCCGTCCTGGAGGACGGTGCCCGCCCGGTACGTGGAGAGGATGTTCAGCTCGGGCAGCGGGCCCACGGTGGTGACGACGCCGTTCGCGTCGATGCGCACGAGCGACTTGCCCAGCAGGGCGTTGTCGATGGCATAGATGTAGCCATCCAGGTGGTTGAAGGCCGTGGCGCCGTAGAACATGCTCGCGTTGGCCAGCGGCGTCAGGGCCGCGGTGGCGGGGTCCATCTCGCTCAGTCGGGTGTTGGGGAGCCCCAGGCCGCTGTCCGAGTAGTACAGCGTGTCGTCGCAGGTAAACCTGTTGTCGGGCATGCAGTTGACCCGCACGCTGCTCTGCGCGGTACCGCTGTCCCAGGAAGCCGCGAACGTGTTGGTGAACGACGCATTGGGAAGCGGGCCCGGTGTCGTCGGGTCGTCATCCGCATTGCCCAGGGTGATGCAGTCCTCGAAGCTGCTGATGGTGCCGTTGAAGTAGGAGATGAGGTTGCCATCCACGGGCACCGACTGCGGAAGCGGAGGGGTGAACGTCCAGCCGTAGGGCGCCAGCAGGGGGTCTGTCGCGGTCAACAGCGTCGAAGGCAAGGTGGGATGGGAGTTGAGGGCGACTGTCGTGACGACCACCGTCGTCGGGTACGACGTGACGTCGAGCGTCTGACGCCCGTTGACGAGCTTCAAGACGACGAAATCATGTGCCTGCGCCGCGCCCCCCACCATCACCGTCGCCGCCGCAATGGCAGCTCTCCATGACTGATGCATTTGCCGCTCCTTCAGAGCACGGAATCCTCCCATATTGGGAAGTTCCGTTCTCTCCCGTTACACCTGACGTGCCATGACAGGGAACGCTGTTTCCCATCAGGAATTGAATAGACAAGCAGGTCCGGCGGTACGACAAACGCAACATCACGACACCTCGTCGAACCACGGCGTCGAAGATTTGTCGGACATAACGTGCACGTCGCACGTTTCTTTCAATGGAGCGGGGCTCCGCTCCAGTTGAGTGGCGGACGACGCCGGTGCGGGGAGGACGCTCAGGGTCGCAGGCGGAAGGGAACCTTGACCACGCGGTAGACGGAGACGGGCCGCCCTTCCAGCATCGCCGGCTGGTAGCGCCAGGTGCGCACCGCGCGCGTCGCGGCGGATGCGAAGGGCTCATCGCCCCGCATCACGGTGACGTCTCGCACCTCCCCGAGCTCCGTGACGACCAGTTTGAGAACGACCAGCCCCTCTCGCCCCACCGCACGCGCGTCCTGCGGAAACTCCGGCTGGAGGTTCCCCGCGAGCTCCACGGGGGGCTTCGCGTTCTCTGGCAGTTGGATGGGCCCGGAGGTGGGGGATGCCCGGGCGGGCGCTCCCACCCCGGTCCTGGACGGTTCCGATGAAGGCTTCGCGTCGGCCGGGGCATCCAGGGGCATGGGGGCACTGAGCGAAGGACCCGTCATCCACTCGGAGGCGCCGGCCGCCTCCGCGCCGACGGCCGACGCACCCGAGCTCACACGGCCCCCGCGCTCGCGCTGCAGCCGATGGTTCAAGAGCACCTGGCCTGAGCCCCCCGCGAGCACGCGGTCCGAGCGGTACCCCTCCCGTACGAACGTCAGCTCCGCGGTGGCCATGCCACCCGCGTCCGGCGGCAACTCCAGCACGAAGGGCGTGGTGCCCCGCTCCACGCCCATCCAGAGGACGCGCGCGCCCTCCGGCTGGCTGGAGATGTGGAAGCGCACGGACCGAGGAGGAGGCGGCGCCACCTTGGCGGGAGGCTCCTGGCGCACCGGCGCGGCCGGAGGCGCTGGGACGAACACCGGCGCTGATTCCACGGGCATGGGAGGACGGCGTGCACCGAGCAGGTAGGCCCCGCTCCCGCAGACGACCAGCGCCCCCAGCGCCGCTACGCTCACGATGGCCTTGCGGCGGAGGCTCGGACTTGAAACGGCGGGACGGAGTGGGGAGGACTCGTCCAGGCTGATGTCCAGCACCAGGGTGCCCTGGGCGCCGCTGGGGGTGGATGGCGTCGACAAGGCAACGGGAATGCGGGTGGGCGCGGTCAGGCTCTCGCGAGGGCCGGTATCCGTCGCGCCGGCGGTCCCCATGCCCGTCGCCGCGCGCAGGGCCTCCAGGAGCGCATCCATGGAGTCGTAGCGATGCGTGGGCTGCTTCTCCAGACAGCGGCGCACCACGGCCTCCACGGACTCGGGAAGGGCCAGGTCCGGACGCACCGCCTGGAAGCGGGGTGGCGGCTCCTTGTGATGCGCGAAGATGAGCTCCAGCGGGTCCTGCATCAGGAAGGGGGGGCGCCCCATGAGCATCTGGTACAGCAGCACGCCCAGCGCGTAGACGTCACTGCGGGCATCCGCGAGGTTGCGCGCCTGCTCCGGGGCCATGTACGTGGGCGAGCCCAGGAACATGCCGCCCTGGGTGATGTCCGGCACCGACAGGTGACTTTCGCCTTGCACGACGAAGGGCTTCACCAGACCGAAGTCGAGCACCTTCACGTGGTCGCGCTCGGCGCTCCCCTCCTCCACCAGCAGCATGACGTTGGCGGGCTTCAGGTCGCGGTGCACCACTCCGAGCCGGTGCGCTTCACGCAGCGAGCGACACACCTGTTGAGCGATATCCACCGCGCGCGGCCAGTGCAGGGGCCCGGCGGCCAGGTGCTCCGCCAGCGTGCGCCCCTCCAGGTACTCCATGGCGATGTAGAAGGTCCCGTCGTCCGTCTTCCCGTAGTCGATGATGGTGACGGTGTTCGGGTGGCGGAGCTTCGCGGTGATGCTGGCTTCCAGGAGGAAGCGTCGCTGGAACTCCGGGTCATTGGCGGTGGGGAACGTGGGGCTCAGCACCTTGAGCGCCACCATCCGTTCGAGCGGGAGTTGCAGGGCGCGATACACCCGCCCCATGCCCCCGGCGCCCAGGGGCGCCAGGATTCGGAAGCGCTCGTGGAGCACCTGGCCGAGGAGCGGGTCCACCAGCGAATGAGACGAGGTCGAAGGGCGCGGGTCGGTCTGCATGGCGAACACCTGCGCCAGACCGTCGCATGCAGCCGTCACGGCGGCGTGCCGTCCACATCACGTCCCGGCCAACACCCCGTCACGGCAGCCCGGATGACGCACTGGCGAGGCCGTCACAGGTCCTCCATCCCCATCCTGGGCGGACCGCACCTGAACGAATGAGATTGTTTCCATGGACACGCTCACCGGAGCCACTGGCCGAGCCGGTCCCAGCGGATGCCGCCCTCGGGCTTTCGTGAGAAGAAGATGTAGGAACCCACACCGCGAACGTTGACTTCCGGCACGGCACCAAAGTGGCGCGAGTCCAAGCTGTTGTCGCGGTTGTCTCCCAGGACGAAGAGGTGCCCCGCTGGGACCTTGCAGTTCGTGCCCTCGAGCGCGAGGTGTGCCGGGCAGTTGCCCCCTTCGTCCGGGAGGGACATTCCATCCTCGCCGCCCTGGCTGCGGTAGTTGAGTGTGCCTGATGTTTCCTCATACACCGCGCATCCAGGGTTCACCCGCGCCGGGCCATTCACGACGCAAGCATCCTCGGTGCGCCGACGTGGAACAGGCTGGCCATTCAGCCACACCCTGCCCGCCGAGATCCGCACCGAGTCTCCAGCCACGGCGATGACTCGCTTGAGATAGGGAGCTTCGGCGGCGTGCGGAGGAACGAACACCAGAACCTCACCGCGTCGCGGAGGGCGACGCTGAAGTGGAGGCGCGACGCTCGAGTCCGCCATGAGTTCATCTCCCGGCAGGAGGGAGGGCTCCATGCCCCCGGACGGTATGCGCCAGGGCTCCACGACGATGGCGCGAATCCCCTTCAGCGCCACGCTGCCCCCGAGCCAGAATCCCGCGGCCATCAGCAGTGCGCGCCACAGGGAAGGAACGCCCGAAGCAGGTGGAGCCACGCGCACCACATCCACGACGGCGGCAAGGCTCAGCGCCAGCACCGCCACCACACCGACGAAGCCCACGACCGGCAGGCTCGCGCTGAGCACCACGAGGGACCCTGCCCACAGCGCTCCGCGCATCCACCGCCCCAAGAGGGCATGCCCCACACCGGGGCAGCCCATCAGCGTGAGGAGGATCGCCGCCGTCCTGTGCCAGCGTGAGAGACGCCGGGGCTGGGAATTGGCGCATTCAGTTTCGACCGTCATCACTGGAGCATCCACGAAGAGCGCGCGCCATGCCCTGAATTTCTGGGCCCACGCGTGCCTGGAGCCATGGCGTCGTCCTGCCCTCGCCTGACAACCCACACATAAAGCCAGACTTGATTCAACCCTCAAAACAATGCATCGCAAACCACCGATACCGCGACCGCCTGCCACGGCGTCGCGCATTGGGGGGCGACAGCAACGTCTACACGACCTTCGTCCCCCCGGACCCAGCGGAGCATCCCCGTCTCGAAATCGTCTGCTGACGGGGCTCCCCTCACTCCCGGTGCGGCTCCTGCTATCCTCGCCGGATGCGTTTCCGCGCCCTCGCCGTCTCCATGCTCTGCGCCTCGGTCCTCTGGCCGCTCCGGGTCCTCGCCTGCATCAACTCGATGGATGCGAGCACCCGGGACTTCACCCAGTCCTTCTGGGTCGACCTGGGCCTCTGGAGCGTGGGCGCGGTGTTCCTGAACCGCGTCGTCCTCTTCGACGCACAGAGGCCGACCGCGAAGCACCCGCCCGGGCCGTCCAGGTTCCGACGGGCCTTCTTCCTGCTCGTCAGTGCCGCGTTCGTCTTGCTGCTGGCCGTCATCCTGGCGGGCGCGCCGCTGCTCAACTTCGACGCGGAAGACTTCGCCAGGTGCGCGGTGAGTCTCCCCATGCTGTTGGTGCTGGTGGCAAGCCCCGTGGTGCTCTTCAGCCTGCAATCCGCCTTCTTCCACGGCCCGGGCGTCCGGCTGTTCCGTCACAGGCAAAGGGGCGCCCTCGCGAGCTTGTTGCTCTCGTCCCTCCTGCTCGTCATCGGGGTGGGGGTGACCCGCGAGGTGTTCATCCTCCCGAACCTCTGCCATACGCCCCCGCACCCGGTCTTCCCCAACAACACATACTGAGCTGGCCTGGCTCCTCCCTCCGTGGACCTTCGCTCCCTTCCGCTGGCCTATCTCGCCGGTGCCGCGTTCCTGGTGGCCACGGCCGCGGGAGGCTTCGTCCTGGTCCGCGACGCCGACGTGCTGGCGCTGCGCCTTCCAACGAAGGTCCTGGCCCCCACGAAGCGCGCGCTGGAGAGCCCGCGAGACGCGGTGGAGCATTTCCAATGCAATCGGTGCCACGTGGTGCCCGGCATCGAACCCGCGTCGGCGCCACTGAGCGAGAACTGCGTGACGTGCCACCAGGCCATCACCGCCGGGCGGCTCGACCTCTGGTACAAGGAAATAGAAGTCCAGCGGTGGAAGGGGAACCTCACGCACCTGGTGAGGACCCCAGACCTCGGCTCGTTGGGCCTGCGCGTCAAGCGGAGCTGGCTCATCGCCTGGCTCCAGGCACCGCACGTGGTGAGACCCCTCTATGGAGCCACCATGCCCCGGATGAAGGTGGGTCCAAGGGACGCCGGGCTCATCGCCGACTTCCTCTCCGTGACAGAGGAGGAGTCCGGGGAGCCCGCACGAGGTGACGTGGAGGCGGGCCGGGCGCTCTACGAGAAGAACGCGTGCGCGAGCTGTCATTTCCATGGAGACGCCCCGCTCCCAGCTCCGCGCTACGGTGCACCCGAGTTCCGCGTCGCCTCGGCCCGGAGGCGGGCGCCCGACCTGCGGTATGTGCGCGGCCGGATGTCACTCGCGCAGACACGGAGCTGGCTGAGCGCTCCCCACAGCATCCTCCCCGACACGGAGATGCCCACGTTCTCGTTCAGCCCGAAGGAGGTCGAGGACCTGGTGACCTTCCTGCGTGAGCCCGTGCCCGAGGTGGCCGTCGAGCCTCGCCCGAATGCATACAAGCCTCGCCTGCTCGAGCGCGAGGTGCACTACCCCGAGGTCGCGCGGAAGCTCTCACGCCACCTCTGCTTCCACTGTCACTCCGACAGCAGGCGCGCGGGAGACCAGGGGCCGGGCAACAGCGGCGGCTTTGGCTACGACGGCGTCTCGCTCGACCTGGCCACGCGGGCAGGCATCGTCCGTGGAATCAAACGGGACGGTCACTTCCGCGGGCTCCCGGACCGGCTGGAGGATGGCACGCCCCGGCTGGTGGCGAGCCTGCTCGCGCGCCACGCGGAGCTGGACGGGCATTTCCAGCCGGCCGTGCTGGGCATGCCCTTGGGCCTTCCTCCCATTCCAGAGGAGGATATCGACCTCATCTCCACGTGGATTGAACAAGGCGCACCCGAGTAGGGGCGGGCCGGCGCGCGGTGGAACTCGGGCCTCCGGACGGCGGGCTCACGGCGCGAGCGGATAGTCCGTGTAGCCCTTCTCGTCGGGCGTGTAGAACGTCGCGAAGTCGGGCTGGGCCAGCGGCAGGCCGTCGCGCAGGTGCGTCGGGAGCCGAGGGTTCGCGATGAACGGGCGGGCGAATGCGAACAGGTCTCCATGCCCCGCCGCGAGGTCGGCTTCGGCGCGCGCACGGTCGTAGCCTCCCGCGAGGATGAGGGTGCCCCCAAAGGCCTTGCGAATCTTGTCCTTCACGCTCGCGGGCACGGTCGGCATGCCCAGCCCGGAGTGGTCGACCACGTGCATGTAGACGAGGCCGAGCTTCTTCAGCTCGCCGGCGAGCGTCTCGTGCAGTTCCTCCACCTGGACGTCGTCGGAGCGCAGGCCGCCGCCACTGCTGTAGGGCGACACACGGATGCCCAGCCGATCACCGCCGATGCGCGCGGCCGTGCGCTTCGCGATCTCCACGGCGAACCGGATGCGGTTCGCCACGCTGCCACCCCACTCGTCGGTGCGCTGGTTCGCGGCGGTGTTGAGGAACTGCTCGATGAGGTAGCCGTTCGCGCCATGCAGCTCGACACCATCGAAGCCCGCCTCCATCGCGAGCTCCGCCGAGTGCGCGAACTCCTCGATGGCGCGTTCGACCTCCTCCGCCGTCAGCGCGTGGGCCACGGGAACCGGCAACTGGCCCTTGCCATCCACCCACATCTTGCTGTCCCACTCCACCGCCGACGGTCCGACCATGCGCGCACCGCTCGGCAGGTTGTCCGGGTGCGTGACGCGCCCCGTGTGCATGAGCTGGACGAAGATGCGCGACCCCGCCGCGTGGACCGCGTCGGTCGTCTTCTTCCAGCCCGCGACGTGCTCCGCGTTGAACAAGCCCGGGATGCGTGCGTACCCCAGGCCGTCAGGCGACGGCGACGTGCCCTCGGTGATGATGAGGCCCGCCTCGGCGCGCTGCGCGTAGTAGCGGGCCATCAGCTCGTTGGGCACGTTGCCAATCGCGCGCGAGCGCGTCATCGGCGACATCACGATGCGGTTGGCGAGGGACACGCGTCCCAGCGTGTAACGGGAGAAGAGCGTCGAGGTCGTCGTCATGGTTCTCTCGGGGAGCAGGGGAGGTGGCCGCCGTTCTCACCGCCAGCGTCGACGGTGTTGCGGTAGACCTTCCCGGGGCACATGTTCTGGAAGATTTAGTTTCTTTCCGGAAAGAAATAAACTCCGACCCACGGGTTGTCAAGGCTGCGAGCGCTGTCATGGGAAGACCTAGGGAAGTCACGGATGAGCAGATCCTCGTCGCGGCGCGGCGCTGCTTCCTTGAACGCGGCGCGGGCGTCTCGGCGGCCGATATCGGGCGCGAGCTCGGGGTGAGCCACACGACGCTCTTCAACCGCTTCGGCTCGAAAGAGGGGTTGATGCTCGCGGCGCTCGGCCCGCCCAAGGAGATTGAGTGGGTGGTGGCGCTCGACAAGGGTCCCGACAAGCGCCCGATTCGTGAGCAACTCATCGAGCACGCGAAGGTGATGTCCCACTTCTTCCAGGACCTGCAGGCGGGTTTCGGAATCCTGCAGGCCGCTGGCGTCGACCCTGGAAAAGCCCACCGTGCGTGCACGGGAGAGTCAGGGCCAGAGCAGGCGTACCGCGCGCTGGTGTCGTGGCTCACTCGCGCCCAGCAGCAAGGGCGGCTGGCCAGGTGTGACGTCGGCACGCTCGCTTCGACGATTCTCGCCGCGCTCCAGGGCTGGGCATTCACGGCCCGAATCTGCGGCGGGCCGGCGCGCGCGGCCGCGAGCGGCGACTACGTCGAGCGCTTCATCGACGTCCTTTGGAATGGCATTGGCAGCCGGACGCCCTCCGCTTGATTCGCGGAATGGCGGAGCTGCTCGCCTGGTCCTCCGCACGAGGTAACCCGCCGGAATCAGGACCTCTCACACGGGGCGGCGCGCTTTCGTCACCCTTCCGGGGCAGGGAGGAATTCCACGCAATGGGAAGGGGCACTCGTTCGAATCACTGACCGTGTGCCCCTCTGGCAACCACGGCAGAAGCCCCGCCATTCCCGCGCCCCCTTGGTCGCCCGGAAAGTCCCACATGCTGAGATTCTAGTGCGTGCCCAATTTTGGAGAATCTCCAGGACAATGGGATTGTGCAGGGAGCATGTCCGACATCCTCGACACTCCCAGCAGCCCCCCAGACAGACTGTGTCTCGTATTGCAGCGCCTCGCGCGCATACCTGAATACAGCTGTTGACATGTTTCACTGGTGGCTCGACCACCGAGTGCCTCAGCCAGGACGTCAGCCATTCGTGCGGCAGGATTGGTGACGCAGCCCGGCCCCTTCTATCCCGTGACGCCGCATCGACAGCATGTCGGGCGGCAAGTGCTCGCGCCACCTGGTCCCCCCAGGGTTGGCGCTCGGAGTCTGTATGAGCGGTGGGAACAAGAACCTCGAGAAGCTCACCCCCAAGCAGCGCGCCCTGTACGAGCTGCTCCTCAAGGAAAAGAAGGGTCAGCTCCAGGACGCGACCACCAAGGCGGTGGAGCGGACCATTTCGCGCCGGGAGGACACCGGGCCCGCGCCGGCTTCCTTCTCCCAGCAGCGACTGTGGATCGTCGACCAGCTCGAGGGCGGTCGCGCCTTCGCCTACAACGTCCACATCACCGTCCAGTTCACCGGCGCGCTCGACATCGCCCTGCTGGAACGGTGTGTGAATCAGGTGGTCCGGCGCCACGAGTCACTGCGCACCGTGTTCGCCGCGCGCGAGGACGGCATCCCCGTGCAAGTCGTACTGCCGGAGCTGCGCCTGCACGTCCCGGTGGAGGACGTCTCCCACCTGTCGAAGGAGGAGCAGGACGTCGAGGTGGAGCGGCGCACCAGCGAGGAGTCCCAGCGGCTGTTCGACCTGGCGCGCGGGCCGCTCCTGCGCGGCAAGGTGCTGCGCCTGGGCTCCGACAACCACGTGGCCCTCGTCACCATGCACCACCTGGTGACGGACCGCTGGTCCCTGGGCGTCTTCGTCCGCGAGCTGATGGCCTTCTACGCCGCGGGAGTCACCGGCCAGTCGCCCGAGCTGCCGGAGCCCGCCATCCAGTACTCCGACTTCGCCGTCTGGCAGCGCGAGCGCATGCAGGGCGAGCGGCTGCGCACGGAGCTGGCGTTCTGGAAGCAGCACCTGCGCACCCTGCCCGCGCCGCTGGAGCTGCCCACCGACAGGCCTCGCCCTCCCGAGCAGACGTACCGAGGCTCCCGCCAGTTCGTCACCCTCCCGGTCTCCCTCACGCGCACGCTCAAGGAGATCAGCCAGCAGGAGGGGGCCACCCTCTTCATGACGTTGCTGGCCACGTTCCAGACGTTGATGCACCGGCACTCGCGGCAGACGGACATCACGGTCGGCTCGCCCATCGCCGGCCGCAATGTGCCGGAGCTGGAGTCGCTGATCGGCTTCTTCGTCAACACGCTGGTGCTGCGCAATGACCTGGACGGCAACCCCACCTTCCGCGAGCTGCTGCGTCGCGCGAAGGACGTGTGCATGGCCGCGTACGCGCACCAGGAGCTGCCCTTCGAGAAGCTGGTCGAGGAGCTTCAGCCCCCGCGCGACTTGAGCCGTCACCCGCTGTTCCAGGTGATGTTCAGCTTCCAGAACACCCCTCGACAGGACCTGTCGATGCCGGGGTTGCGGTCCACGTATCTGTTGGTCGACCCGGGCTCGGCGAAGTTCGACCTGCTGCTGGAGCTGCGCGAGGACCGGCCGGACGAAATCTTCGGCTGGCTCGAATACAACACCGACCTCTTCGACGTCGCGACCATCCAGCGGATGCGTGGGCATTTCTACACGCTGCTCGGAGCGGTGGCGGAAAACCCAGACACGCGGCTGTCCGAGCTGCCCCTGCTCACCCAGGAGGAGCAGCTTCAGCTGAGCTCCGACTTCCAGGGCCGACAGGACGACTTCCCACGAGACGTGTGCCTGCACTCGCTCATCGAGGCCCAGGCCCGCCGCGCTCCCGACGCGGAAGCCCTCCGTTTCGAGGACGAGACGCTCTCCTACGCGCAGCTCGACTCACGCGCGAACCAGCTCGCCTGGCACCTGCGCTCACTTGGCGCGCGCCCTGGCTCTCTCGTCGGTGTCTCGCTCGAGCGCTCGCTCGACCTCGTCGTCGCGCTGCTCGCGGTCCTCAAGTCCGGCGCCGCCTACGTCCCCTTGGACCCGGCGTATCCGCGCGAGCGGCTCGCCGGCATGCTCGACGATGCCCAGGCTCCCGTCATTCTCACCCAGCAGCACCTCCTCGCGAGCCTGCCGCCCTCCTCCGCGCGCGTCCTCTGCCTCGACTCCCAGTGGGATGACGTCGCCGCGAGTTCCTCCGACGCGCTGCCTCTCGTGGCCGGGGCCGACGCTCCCGCCTACGTCATCTTCACCTCCGGCTCCACCGGCCGCCCCAAGGGCGCCATCAACTCACACACAGGAATCGTCAACCGCCTGCTGTGGATGCAGCAGCAGTACGCGCTGACGCCTTCCGACACCGTCCTCCAGAAGACCCCGTTCTCCTTCGACGTCTCTGTCTGGGAGTTCTTCTGGCCCCTCATGACGGGCGCGCGCCTCGTCCTCGCCAAGCCCGGCGGACACCAGGACCCCGCCTACCTCGTCCGCCTCGTCTCCGAGCAGCGCGTCTCCACCCTCCACTTCGTCCCCTCCATGCTCCGCGCCTTCCTCGAGGAGCCGGGGCTGGAGGCTTTGTCTTCTCTTCGCCGCATCATCTGCAGCGGTGAGGCCCTGCCCGCGGAGCTCGTCCGCCGCGCGCATGCCGTCCTTCCCTCCTCCGCCGAAGTCCACAACCTCTACGGCCCCACCGAAGCCGCCGTCGATGTCTCCTTCTGGCATTGCGCTCGTGGCGACTCCCGCCACTTCGTCCCCATCGGCCGCCCTGTCTCCAACACCTGGCTCCACGTCCTCGACCCCTCCGGCCGCCCCACGTCCGTCGGTGTCCCGGGTGAGCTCTTCATCGGCGGCATCCAGGTCGGCCTCGGCTACCTCAACCGTCCCTCCCTCACCGCCGAGCGCTTCCTCCCCGATGCCTTCTCCGGCACTCCGGGCGCCCGCATCTACCGCACCGGCGACCTCGCTCGATGGCTGCCTGATGGCTCTCTCGAGTACCTCGGCCGCGCCGACTTCCAGGTCAAGCTGCGTGGCTTCCGCATCGAGCTCGGTGAAATCGAGGCGTCACTCCTCGCCTTCCCCGGCGTCTCCGATGCCGTCGTCGTCCTTCGCGAGGATGCGTCCGCTCCCCGCCTCGTCGCGTACCTCGTCTCCTCCGCCGAGCTCGACCTCCAGGCCCTGCGCGCTTCCCTCTCCGAGCGCCTGCCCGAGTTCATGGTGCCCTCGGCCTTCGTGTCACTGCCGGCACTGCCCCTCTCTCCCAACGGCAAGGTCGACAGGCGCGCGCTGCCGGCTCCGGAGCTGAAGTCGCGCGACGCGGGAGATTTCGTCGAACCCCAGACGCCTCGTCAGCAGGCGCTGGCCTCCATCTGGACCGAGCTGCTGGGCGTGCCGCGCATCGGCCTGCGCGACAACTTCTTCGAGCTGGGCGGAGACTCCATCCTCGCCATCCAGGTCGTCGCGCGCGCGCGTCAGGCCGGCCTGCATCTGGCCGCCAACCAGCTCTTCCAACACCAGACATTGGAAGCGCTGGCGCGCGTGGCGCAGGAGCAGGGTGGGCCACAGGTTGAACAGGGCCCGGTGCTCGGCACCTCCCTCCTGACGCCCATCCAGCTCGACTTCTTCGAGAAGGAGCTCGTCGAACCGCATCACTTCGCCCAGGCCCTCATGCTCGCGTCGAGCGAGCCGGTGGACATCCCGTGCCTGGAAGCAGCGCTGCGCTCCGTCGTCGCCCACCACGACACGTTGCGCCTGCGCTTCACGCGCCGACAGGATGGCACCTGGCTCCAGGAGTTCACCGGCCTGGAGGCGCCTGTCCGCCTGGAGCAGGTGGACCTCTCCTCCGTGCCCGACGCGGAGTTGCCCTCGGCCCTGGAGTCAGCGTCCACTCGCCTCCACGCGAGCCACAGGCTGGCTGAAGGGCTGCTCCTGCGTGCCGCGCTCTTCAACCTCGGCGCCGAGCGAGGCTCACGGCTCCTGCTGTCGGTGCACCACCTGGGCGTGGATGGCGTCTCCTGGCGCACGCTCCTGGAGGACCTCGGCGCGGCGTATGTGCAGTCGAGACAGGGCCGCCCGGTGGCGCTGCCTCCCAGGTCCACGTCCTTCAAGGCCTGGGCCTCGAAGCTGAGCGACTTCGCGCGCACCGAGGAAGTCGCACGGGAGCGGACCTGGTGGCTCGAAGAGGGGCGACTCGAGGTTGCCTCCATTCCCAGGGATGGCGCGGGCGGTGCCGCTTCCGTGGCCTCCTCGCGCACGGTGGAAGTCTCCCTGGACGAGGCCCAGACGCGGCTGCTGTTGCAGGAGACTCCGTCTGCCTGGCGGGCGCACATCAACGACGTGCTGTTGACGGCGGTGACCGACAGCCTCACGCACTGGATGGGCCAGCCTCGCCTGCGCGTGGAACTGGAGGGCCACGGTCGCGAGCCGTTCTCCGACGACGTGGACCTGTCTCGCACCGTGGGCTGGCTCACCACCCTGTATCCCGTGACGCTGGATGTCTCGGGCACCACCAGCCTGGGTGACCGGCTGCGCGCGGTGAGGGACTCGCTGCGGCGCCTTCCTCGCAAGGGCCTGGGCTACGGCCTGCTGCGCCACCTGGTGGACGAGGAGCATGCGAGGGATTTGCGCGCACTGCCTCGTGCGCAGGTGCTCTTCAACTACCTGGGCCAGTTCCACCAGTCCGGTGGTGACGGCTCGGTGCTGAATCCCTTCACCGCGACGCGCGAGCCCCTGGGCGCCCTGCGCGCTCCCGATGCGGCGCTCTCCCACCTCTTGGAGATCAACGGCTACGTCTTCGAGGGCCGGCTGACCCTGGTGTGGACGTACAGCGAGGCCGCGCACCGGGAAGAGACCATTCAATCCCTGGCGGAGCGGTGCCTGCACACGCTGAGGAGGCTCATCGACGAGCGAGGCTCCGACGACGCCCGCCGCTTCACGCCCACCGACTTCCCCCTGGCGCGGCTGTCCCAGTCGGTGCTCGACCACGTGCTGCCAACGGGGACGCTGGCGGACGACCTCTATCCGCTGTCGCCCTTGCAGCAGGGCATGCTCTTCCACACCCTCACGGCCCCGGGCACCGGCGTCTACGTCACGCAGTTGGCGTGGACCTTCGGCGGCGCCGTGGACATGACCGCCTTCCGTCGCACCTGGGAAGCCGTCATCCAGCGTCAGCCCTTGCTGCGCACGTCCTTCGTCGCCGAGGGCGCCGCCGAGCCGCTCCAGTGGGTCCACCCGGAAGCCACCCTCCCCTGGGAGGAGCACGACTGGCGCGGAGTGGATGAAGCCGAGCAGCGAAGCCGCTTCGAGACGCTCGTCGCCGAGGACCGTGCTCGTGGCTTCGACCTGCGCACGCCACCGCTGCTGCGCCTGACGGTCATCCGCACGGAGGAGCGCGCGTGGCGAGTCCTCTGGACGCTGCACCACCTCATCGTGGATGGCTGGAGCCTCGGGCTCCTCTTCCAGGAGCTCTTCACCACCTACGAGCAGGTTCGCTCCGGTCGGCGCCCGTCCGGCAGTGGGGCGACCTCCTTCCGCGACTACATCGCCTGGCTCCAGCGGCAGTCGTTGGAGCCCGCGGAGCTCTACTGGCGAAAGACGCTGCGCGGCTTCACCGCGCCCACGCCCCTGCCTGGCGCCCTGCCCCGAAGCCCGAATGCGGTGCTCCGGCGTCAGCACCTGAACGCCTGGCTGCCCGCTCAACTCACCGCGGACCTCCAGGCCTTCGTCCGCCAGCACCACCTCACCCTCAATGCGCTGGTCCAGGCCGCATGGACCCTGGTGCTCTCACGTCACACCGGTGAGAAGGACATCGTCTTCGGCGCCACCACCTCGGGTCGCTCCGCCGAGGTCTCCGGCATCGAGAACGCCATCGGGCTCTTCATCAACACCCTGCCCGTTCGCATCTTCGTCGACGACGACACCACCGCGCTCTCCTGGCTCCAGCAGCTCCACACCCAGCAACTGGAGCTGCGCCAGTTCGAGCACACGCCGCTGCCCCATCTCCAGCGGTGGAGCGACGTGCCGCGTGGCACGCCCCTCTTCGAGTCGCTCTTCATCGTCGAGAACTTCCCCGTCGACGCCGCCATCAACTCGGCCAGCGCCGACCTGGGGATTCGCGACTTCAGCGCGCGTGAGCAGGCCGATACCCCGCTGGAGGCGTACGTCATCCCCGGGGATTCGCTGGAGCTGCGCCTGCTCTTCGATGCCGCGCGCTTCGAGCCCTCCACTCCCGAGCGCCTCCTTCGCCACTGGGGCGCCGCGCTCCAGGCCCTCATCTCCAGTCCCGACTCACGCCTGGGGACGCTCTCTCTGCTGACGGGCGAGGAGCGCGAACAGGTCCTTCGCTCCTTCAACGCCTCTTCACGCGACTTCGACCCGTCCTGCCTCCATCTTCAATTCGAGGCACAGGCCGCGCGCACCCCCGACGCCACCGCGCTGTCCTTCGGTGACGTCTCCGTCTCCTATCGTCACCTCCGCCAGCGCGTCCTTCGGCTCTCCCACCGACTCCAGTCCCTCGGGCTCCGTCCGGACGCTCCCGTCGGTCTCTTCGTCCACCGCTCCGCCGACATGGTCGCCGCCATGCTCGCCATCCTCCACGCGGGCGGCGCCTACCTTCCCCTCGACCCCGATTACCCCTCGGACCGTCTCTCCTGGATGCTCCAGGACTCTCGCGCTCCGTTCATCCTCACCTCGCGCCACCTCCGCGACTCACTGCCTGCCTCGGACGCGCACGTCCTCCTCCTCGATGAGACGGGCGATGAGGAAGCACGGGCTCCCGGCAGCGCGGACGCGGTGAATCTGGCGTACGTCATCTACACGTCGGGCTCCACTGGCAGGCCCAAGGGCGTGATGGTGCCCCACCGCACCGCCGCCAACTTCTTCGCCGCCATGGATGACCGCCTGGGTTCCTCTCCCGGCACCTGGCTCGCCGTCACTTCCATCTCCTTCGACATCTCCGTCCTGGAGCTGCTCTGGACGCTCTGCCGCGGCTTCCACGTCGTCCTCCATGACGAGCGCGCCGCCTCTCGCCTCGGCACCGCGCTGACGCTGCCCGAGGTTCTCCGCCGCCATCCTGTCTCCCACCTCCAGTGCACGCCCTCCTTCGCGCGCGCCAGGGTGCTCGCCGCGGACTCGGTCGCCGCCCTCTCCTCGCTCCGATACCTTCTCGTCGGTGGTGAGGCACTCCCCGGCCCGCTCGCCTCTCAGCTTCGCGCCGCGCTCCCGCACTCCTCTCTCCTCAACATGTACGGCCCGACGGAAACCACCGTCTGGTCCTCCGCCCACTCCGCTTCTCCCTCCGACGAAGACGCCTCCACGCTTTCCATCGGCACGCCCCTCGCCAACAACCGGCTCTTCGTCCTCGACGCCTCGGGCCAGCCCTGCCCCATCGGCTCACCCGGCGAGCTCTTCATCTCTGGCGAAGGTGTCGTTCGCGGCTACCTCGGCCGCCCCGACCTCACCGCCGAGCGTTTCCTCCCCGATGCGTTCTCCGGCGTCCCCGGCGCTCGCCTCTACCGCACCGGTGACCTCGCTCGCTGGCGCCCTGACGGCTCGCTCGACTTCCTCGGCCGCGCCGACTTCCAGGTGAAGTTGCGTGGCTTCCGCATCGAACTGGGAGAAGTCGAGGCCGCGCTTTCACGCCACACCTCCGTCCTCCAGGCCGTCGCGGGTGTCCACCTCGATGCCTCCGGTGACGGGCGCCTCGTCGCGTGGCTCGTCCCTCAGCCCGGCCACTCGCTCGACTCCTCCGCGCTGCGCGACTTCGTCCAACGGCACCTGCCCGAGCACATGGTGCCGTCCCTCTTCGTCTCCCTCCCCGCGCTCCCCCTCACTCCCAACGGCAAGGTCGACCGCAAGGCCCTCCCCTCGCCGCTGAGCCAGAGCCAGCAGTCCGCGGTCCCCGACGACTCCTCGCCGAAGACGCCCCAGGAGAAGGTCCTCGCCGCCATCTGGTCCGACGCGCTGCGAGCGCCGCGTGTCACGCGCCAGGACAACTTCTTCGCGCTGGGCGGCGACTCCATCCTCTCCATCCAGATTGTCTCCCGCGCTCGCAACGCGGGCCTCCAGCTCACCACCCAGCAGCTCTTCCAGCACCCGACGCTGGAGGCCCTCGCCCGGGTCGTGCAGTTCGAGGGCGGTGCCTGGGCCGAGCAGTCGGACTCCGCGCTGCTCGCGCTCACCCAGCGCACGTCGACGGACACGAAGGGCCATGAGTCCGCGGACGTCGTCCTGAGCCGGTTGAAGCAGGCCATCTCGGACCGACTGGTTGCCTCGGGCACGCCGGTGGAGGACCTCTATCCGCTGTCGCCCTTGCAGCAGGGCATGCTCTTCCACACCCTCGCGGCGCCGGGCTCTGGCGTCTACGTCACCCAGTTGACGTGGACCTTCGGTGGCGCGTTGGACCTGGATGCGTTCCGGCGCACCTGGGAGGCCGTCATCCAGCGTCAGCCCCTGCTTCGCACGTCCTTCCTCACGGGCGGCTCGCAGGAACCCCTCCAACTCGTCCACCCTGGTGCGGCGCTTCCGTGGGAGGAGCTCGACTGGCGTGGAGTGGGGGAAGTGGAGCAGCAGTCCCGCTTCCAGGCCCTCCTCGCCGAGGACCGCGCTCGCGGGTTCGACCTGCGCACGCCGCCGCTGCTTCGGCTGACGGTCATCCGCACCGATGAGCAGACGTGGCGCGCGCTCGGGACGACGCATCACATGTTGATGGACGGCTGGAGCATGGGCCTCCTCTTCCAGGACCTCTTCGCCACCTACGAGCAGGTTCGCGCGGGTCTGGTCTGGGTCCGGAGGGATGCGACGGTCTTCCGCGACTACATCTCCTGGCTCCAGCGTCAGCCGATGGAGCCCGCGGAGCTCTACTGGCGAAAGACGCTGCGTGGCTTCACCGCGCCCACGCCGCTGCCCGGTGCCCTCCCCCATGACCCCGACGCGGTGCTTCAGCGGCAGCGCCTCCAGTTCCACCTGCCCGCCAAGGCCACCGCGGACCTCCAGACCTTCGTCCGCCAGCACCACCTCACCCTCAATGCACTGGTCCAGGCCGCGTGGGCGCTGGTGCTCTCGCGTCACACCGGTGAGAGCGACATCGTCTTCGGCGCCACCACCTCGGGGCGCTCCGCCGACGTCTCCGGCATCGACCGCGCCATCGGGCTCTTCATCAACACGGTGCCCGTCCGCGTCCACGTCGACGACGACACCACCGCGCTCTCCTGGCTCCAGCAGCTCCACACCCAGCAGCTCGAGCTGCGCCAGTTCGAGCACTCGTCCCTGGTGCGACTGCACGGGTGGAGCGACGTGCCGCGCGGCACGCCCCTCTTCGAGTCCCTCTTCATCGTCGAGAACTTCCCCGTCGACGCCGCGGTGAACTCCGCGGGGGATGCGCTGGGCATCCGCGACTTCACCATCGTGGACCAGACGGACACGCCGCTGGAGGCGTACGTCATCCCCGGGGACTCGCTGGAGCTGCGCCTGCTCTTCGATGCCGCGCGCTTCGAGTCCTCCACTCCCGAGCGCCTCCTCCACCACTGGAGCGTCGCGCTCCAGGCGTTGATGGCTGCGCCGGATGCGCGCCTTGCTTCCATTGCCCTGCTGACGGGAGAGGAGCGCGAACAGGTCCTTCGCTCCGTCAACGGCAGGGCTGACCGCAAGGTCCTCCCAGTGCCGGCCCAGAGCGACTCGGGGACTCGCGACACCGCGCCGCGCTCACGGACCGAGGAGCAGCTCGCGCAGGTATTCGCGCAGGTGCTGGGCGTGGAGCACGTGGGGGCGACGGACAGCTTCTTCGCGCTCGGCGGCCACTCCCTGCTCGCCACCCAGCTCGTCTCGCGCATCCATTCCGTGATGGGAGTGGAACTCCCGCTGCGCGACCTCTTCGAGTCGCCCACCATTGAGCAGCTCTCCCGGCGGATTGAGTCGAGAAGCGGCGAAGGCACGGGGGCGGTGCGGCTCATGCTGCGCCCGGGCGCGCGCGACGGGGCCATTCCGCTCTCGTTCGCTCAGCAGCGGCTCTGGTTCCTCGACCAGCTCGAGCCGGGCAGCGCCGCCTACAACCTCCCCACCGCGCTGAAGCTCGAAGGCGTCCTGGACGTGGAGGCCCTTCGCGCCGCGCTGCATGCGCTCGTGCGCAGACACGAGGCGCTGCGGACGACCTTCATCGCGCGGGACGGTGAGCCCGCGCAGCACATCCACACCGAGCTCTCCTTGGAGCTTCCGGTCGTGGACCTGTCCTCTCTGGCCGACAATGCGCGCGACGACGAGGCGCGTCGGATGGCACGCGAGGAGGCCCAGCGCCCCTTCGACCTCGCGCGGGGGCCGCTGGTGCGCGCCTCGCTGGTGCGTCTGGCGCCTCGCCGGCATGTGCTCCTCGTGACGCTGCACCACATCATCTCGGACGGCTGGTCCTCGGCCGTCATGGTGAGGGAGCTGGGTGCGTACTACCGCGAGCTGACGGGAGGACCGCCCTCCGCGCTGGCTCCGCTGCCCGTGCAATACGCGGACTTCTCCCTGTGGCAGCGACAGTGGCTCCGGGGTGAGGTGCTGAAGCAGGAGCTCGACTGGTGGCGACAGCAGCTCGAGGGTGCCTCCCAGGCGCTGGAGCTTCCGACGGACCGGCCTCGCCCCTCGGCGCAGACGTACCGGGGCGCCACGCTGCCTCTCGCTCTGCCGCGCGAGGCGAGCGACGCGGTGAAGACGCTGGCACAACGCGCGGGCGCCACTCCCTTCATGGTGATGCTGGCGGCGTGGCAGCTCCTGCTCTCACGCTACTCGCGACAGGACGACATCTCCGTCGGCATGCCGATCGCCAACCGCCACCGCTCGGAGGTGGAGGGCCTCATCGGCTTCTTCGTCAACACCCTCGTGCTGCGGTCGACCATCGATGACCGCCAGTCGTTCCGCGCGCTGCTCGCCCAGGTCCGTGAGCACACGCTGGCCGCGTACGAGCACCAGGATGTCCCCTTCGAGAAGCTCGTCGAGGAGCTCCAGCCCCAGCGAGACCTCAGCCGCAGTCCGCTGTTCCAGGTCACCCTCACGTTCCAGAACACCCCCACCGAGCCACTGAAGCTCCCGGGGCTGGAGATGGAGCTGCTGCCTCCCCAATCGGAGACGGCGAAGTTCGACCTCGACCTGGGCGTCGAGGAGGTCGATGGAGTCCTGACGGCGGCGCTGACCTACAACACGGACTTGTTCGACGCGGGGACGGCGGAGCGGCTCGCGCGTCACTACCGGGTGCTGCTGGAGACCGTCACCTCGGATGCGGACCGGCCCATGCATGGGCTTGGGATGCTGACGGGAGATGAACTCGCGCGGCTCCGGACGTGGAACGACACCACGGCCGACCTTCCGCGCGACGTGTGCCTGCACTCGCTCATCGAGGCCCAGGCTCGCCGTACTCCCGAAGCGGAGGCCCTGCGCTTCGAGGACGAGACGCTCTCCTACGCGCAGCTCGACTCACGCGCAAACCAGCTCGCGCACCACCTGCGCTCCCTCGGTGCTCGCCCCGGCGTCCTCGTCGGGGTCTGCCTGGAGCGCTCGTTCGACCTCGTCGTCGCGCTGCTCGCGGTCCTCAAGTCCGGCGCCGCCTACGTTCCCTTGGACCCGGCGTATCCCCGCGAGCGCCTCGCCGGCATGCTGGAGGACGCGGACGCGCCCGTGCTCCTCACCCATGAGCGCTTGAAGGCCGTGCTCCCTCAGCACACCGCTCGCGTGCTGTGCCTCGACTCCGATTGGGACGCTGTCTCTCACCAGCCCTCCTCCTCGCCCGAGCTGCTGGCCGGTCCCGACGCCCTCGCCTACGTCATCTTCACCTCCGGCTCCACCGGCCGCCCCAAGGGCGCCATGAATGCCCACTCGGGTGTCGTCAACCGCCTGCTGTGGATGCAGCAGCAGTACGCGCTGACGCCTTCCGACACCGTCCTCCAGAAGACCCCGTTCTCCTTCGACGTCTCTGTCTGGGAGTTCTTCTGGCCCCTCATGACGGGCGCGCGCCTCGTCCTCGCGAAGCCCGGTGGACACCAGGACCCCGCCTACCTCGTCCGCCTCATCTCCGAGCAGCGCGTCTCCACCCTCCACTTCGTCCCCTCCATGCTCCGCGCCTTCCTCGAGGAGCCGGGGCTCGAAACGCTCTCCGGACTGCGTCGCGTCGTGTGCAGTGGTGAGGCGCTCCCCGCGGAGCTGGTGGCTCGCGCCCACGCTCGCCTCCCGGCGTCCGCCGAGGTCCACAACCTCTACGGCCCCACCGAGGCCGCCGTCGACGTCTCCTTCTGGCACTGCGCTCGCGGCGACTCCCGTCACTTCGTCCCCATCGGCCGCCCCGTCTCCAACACCCAACTCCACGTCCTCGACGGCTCCGGTCTCCCCACACCCGTCGGTGTCCCGGGCGAGCTCTTCATCGGCGGCGTCCAGGTGGGCCTCGGCTACTGGCGCAAGCCCCACCTCACCGCCGAGCGCTTCATCCCGGACCCCTTCAGCGCCACTCCGGGCGCGCGCCTCTACCGCACCGGCGACGTCGCGCGCTGGCTGCCCGACGGCTCTCTCGAGTACCTCGGCCGCGCCGACTTCCAGGTCAAGCTGCGCGGCTTCCGCATCGAGCTGGGCGAAATCGAAGCCGCGCTCCTCGCCGCACCCGGCGTCCGCGATTGCGTCGTTCTCGTCCGCGAAGACTCCCCCGGCGACCAGCGCCTCGTGGCCTACGTCGTCGGTGCGTCCACCGCGCCGGACACGCAGGCGCTGCGCACCGCCCTCTCGGAGCGACTGCCCGAGTACATGGTGCCCTCGGCCTTCGTGACGCTGCCGGCATTGCCGCTGTCTCCCAACGGCAAGCTCGACCGCAAGGCGCTCCCCATCCCCGAGCGGCCCGAGTCCACGGGCGCCTACGTCGCACCGGGCACTCCCACGGAAGAGGTCCTCGCCGGACTCTTCGCCCAGGTGCTCGGGCTGGAGCGCGTCGGTACGACCGACAGCTTCTTCGAGCTGGGTGGACACTCCCTGCTCGCCACCCAGGTCGTCTCACGCATCCGTGAGGCGCTTGGCGTCACGCTCCCGCTGCGCACCCTCTTCGAGGCGCCCACCGTCGCGCAGCTCGCGCGTCGGGTCGACACCTCCGCGCATGCGGTGGAGCGTCACGCCCCGCCGCCGCTTCAGCCTGTCTCTCGCTCGGGCGAGCTGCCCCTGTCCTTCGCCCAGCAGCGCCTGTGGTTCCTCGACAGGCTGGAGCCGGACAGCCCGTTCTACAACATGCCCGTGGGCCTCCGGCTGGAGGGGACACTCGACGTCCCCGCGCTGGAGCACGCCTTCACCGAGCTGGTGCGCCGACACGAAGTGCTCCGCACCACCTTCCGTGAGGGGCCCGTCCAGGTCATCCATCCAGCGGCCCCGGTTCCGCTGCCCCTCTTGGACCTCTCCGCGCTCACCTCCGCGGCAGGTGAGGCGGAAGCCCGGCGCCTTGCTCGCGAAGAGGCACGGCGCCCGTTCGACCTCACTCGCGGGCCACTGCTGCGCGCATCGCTGCTGCGACTGTCCGAGTCGCGGCACGTCCTGCTCCTCACCCTGCATCACATCGTGTCGGATGGCTGGTCCGTCGATGTGCTGGTGCGTGAGTCCGCCGCGCTCTATGCCGCCTTCCGCGCGGGCCACGCGTCTCCGCTGCCCGAGCTGTCCATCCAGTACGCGGACTACGCGGCGTGGCAGCGCGGCTGGCTCCAGGGCGACGCGCTCGAAGCGCAGCTCTCCTGGTGGCGCGAGCACCTCCAGGGCGCGCCTCGCTTCCTCGAACTCCCCACGGATTTCCCTCGGCCCGCCATCCAGGGCTTCCAGGGTGCCACCCTCACCCGCACGCTTCCGCGCACGCTGGCCGTGGCGCTCCAGGCCCTCTCCCGCCGGGAGGGCACCACCCTCTTCATGGCGCTGCTGGCCGGCTTCGACATCGTCCTCTCCCGGTACTCGGGACAGGAGGACATCGTCATCGGCACGGATATCGCCAACCGCAACCGCGTGGAGACCGAGGGCCTCATCGGCTTCTTCGTGAACCAGCTCGCCTTGCGCGCGCGAACCACGCCAGGGATGACGTTCCGCGAGCTGCTGGCTCAGGTGCGCGACGTCACGCTGGGCGCCCACGCGCACCAGGACCTGCCGTTCGAGGAGCTGGTCAAGGCCCTCAACCCCGAGCGCAGCCTCGGCCATACCCCGCTGTTCCAGGTGAAGCTGGTGCTGCAGAACCAGCCGGCCGCCGCGCTGGAGGTGCCGGGCCTCACGCTGCGCCCCGAGTACTCGGAGTCCGGCACCTCGCGCCTGGACCTCACCCTCGCCATCGTCGAGACGGAGGCCGGGCTGGAGTGCACGTGCGAGTACCGCACGGACCTCTTCGAGCCGGCCACCATCGACGGACTCGTGCGCCACCTTGGCGTGGTGTTGGAGGCCGCCACGGCGAGCCCCGGCATTCGCATCTCCGACCTGCCCCTCATGGCCCAGGTGGAGCAGCGCCAGCTCCTGGTCGACTGGAACGCCACCGCGCGCGACTTCCCCCGTGACGCCGGTGCGCACCAGCTCTTCCAGGCGCAGGCCGCGCGCACGCCGGACGCCATCGCCGTGCGCTTCGAAGGCCAGCAGCTCTCCTACGCGCAGCTCGACGCCCGCGCCAATCAGCTCGCGCACCACCTGCGCGGCCTCGGCGTCAGGGAGGACGTGCCCGTCGCCCTTTGCGTGGAGCGCTCGCTCGACACCGCCGTCGCCATCCTCGGCATCCTCAAGGCCGGCGGAGCCTACGTCCCGCTCGACCCCAGCTATCCCGTCGAGCGACTCACCTTCATGCTGCGCGACTGCGCGGCGCCGGTCCTCGTCACCACCGAGGCCATCTCCGACGACCTCCCGGCGGGGAGCGAGCAGCTCGTCCTGCTCGACGCGGAGGCGGACCTCATCTCCGCGCGGCCCACCCATGCACCGGAGCCGGCCACCACCGCCGACAACCTCGCGTACATCATCTACACCTCCGGCAGCACCGGCCGCCCCAAGGGCACCCTCTTGCAGCACCGGGGCCTGTGCAACACGGCGCTCCAGACAGGCCGTGCCATGGGGCTCGGCACTGGAAGCCGCGTCCTCCAGTTCTTCTCCGCCGGCTTCGACGCGTCGGTCTGGGAGTTCTTCGGCGCGCTGCTCTCGGGTGCCACCCTGGTGATGGCGCCGCGTGAGCGACTCCTCCCCGGAGCACCCCTGCGTGCGCTGGCCCGCGACGAGTCCATCACCGCGGTGACGCTCACGCCCTCGGTCCTCGCGCAGCTGTCGCCCGAGGACTTCCCCGCGTTGGAGACGCTCGTCTCCGCTGGTGAGGCATGCACGCCGGAGCTGGTGCGCCGCTGGGCCCCGCACGTGCGCTTCCTCAACGCGTACGGCCCCACCGAGACCACCGTCTGCGCCTCCATCACCGAGCCGCTGACGGCCGGACAGCTCCTCACCATCGGTCGCCCCTGGGCCAACCTCCAGGTGTACGTGCTGGACACATCACTGCGTCCACAGCCCGTCGGCGTGCCCGGCGAGCTGTGCGTGGGAGGCGTCGGCCTGGCGCGAGGCTACCTGGGGCAGTCGGCGCTCACCGCGGAGCGCTTCATCCCGGATGCCCTCTCCGGTGTGGCCGGGGCGCGGCTCTACCGCACCGGAGACCGGGCGCGGTGGCGAGCCGATGGAACGCTCGAATACCTGGGCCGCATCGACTCGCAGGTGAAGCTGCGCGGCTTCCGCATCGAGCTGGGCGAGGTCGAGTCCGTCCTCTCGCGGCTCCCCTCCGTTCGCGAGGCCGCCGCCGTCGTGCGCGAGGATGTCCCCGGCCTCACCCGGCTGGTGGCTTATGTCGTCGCCGAGGAGGACGAGTCGGTCGATCCAGCTTCGTTGCGCGCCGCCCTCAAGGAGCGGCTGCCCGAGCACATGGTGCCCTCCGCCATCGCCGTCCTGCCCGCGCTGCCGCTCACGGCCCACGGGAAGGTGGACCGCAAGGCACTGCCTCCGCCCGAAGGCACAGGCGAGGCAGAAGCCCGGGAGTACGTCGCGCCTCGCGGTGAGACTGAGTCGCGGCTCGCCACGCTGTGGCAGGAGCTGCTGCACGTCGAGCGCGTCGGCGTGCACGACGACTTCTTCGAGCTGGGTGGCCACTCGCTCCTGGCCACCCAGGCCCTCTCGCGCGTGCAGGTCGCCTTCGGCGTCGAGCTGCCCCTGCGTGAGCTCTTCGAGGCGCCCACCGTGGCGCGGCTCGCCCTGCGGTTGGAGGCACTGGCCCAGGAAGGCGCGAGCACCACGAAGGCCCCCGCGCTGACTCGCGCGGCACGCACGGGAGACCTGCCGCTGTCCTTCGCGCAGCAGCGGCTGTGGTTCATCGACCAGTTGGAGCCCGGCAGCTCGCTCTACAACATCCCCACGGCCCTGGAGCTGGAGGGGCCACTGGATGTGCCCGCGCTGGAGCACGCCTTCACCGAGCTGCGGCGGCGCCATGAGTCCCTGCGCACCACCTTCGGCTCCTTGGATGGCCAGGCCGTGCAGCGCATCCACCCGGCCGCGCCGTTCCCACTGCCCCTGGTGGCGCTGGAGTCGCTCGCTCCCGAGGAGCAGGCCCTGGAGACGCGGAGGTTGTCGTCGGAGGAGGCCCTGCGCCCGTTCGACCTCGCACGCGGTCCGTTGCTGCGGGCCACGTTGTTGCGTCGGGCCACGACTTCTCACGTGCTGCTCGTCACGTTGCATCACGGCGTCGCCGACGCCTGGTCCATGAGCGTGCTGGTGCGCGAGCTGGTGGCCCTGTACGCGGCCTTCCGCGAGGGCCGTCCGTCTCCACTGGCGGAGCTGGCCGTGCAGTACGCGGACTTCGCCGTGTGGCAGCGCGGCTGGTTGCGAGACGCGGCCCTGGAGGAGCAACTCGCGTGGTGGCGTGACGCGCTGACTGGCGCTCCCGCCCTGCTGGAGCTGCCCCTCGACAGGCCCCGGACCTTGTTGCCCTCACGCGAGGCGGCGCTCCACCCTGTCTCCCTCGGAGCCGAGCTGTCCGAGGCCGTCAAGGCGCTCTCCCTGCGCCACGGCGCCACGCCGTTCATGACGCTGCTGGCGGCGTTCCAGCTCCTGCTCGCCCGGTACTCCGGTCAGGACGATGTCGTCGTCGGCTCGCCCATCGCGGGACGCAACCGCGCCGAGACCGAAGACCTCATCGGATTCTTCGTCAACACCCTGGTGCTGCGCGCCCGGGTCGCCCCGCGCGTGACGTTCTCCGAGTTGCTCACCCAGGTGAAGCACTCCACCCTCGGCGCGTTCGAGCACCAGGACGTCCCCTTCGAGAAGCTCGTGGAGGAGCTGCAGCCCCAGCGCAGCCTCGGCTTCTCTCCGCTCTTCCAGGCCACCTTCTCGCTGCTCAACGCGCCCACCGGCGAATTGGAGCTTCCCGGACTGAGCCTGCGCCCGCTCGCGCCGACGGGGCTGCTCGCCAAGTTCGACCTCGACCTCACCCTCTCCGAATCCCCCACGGGCTTCGAGGGTGCGCTCCAGTTCTCCACCGCCCTCTTCGACGCGGACACCGTCGCGCGGCTGGCGACGCACTTCCTCACCCTGCTCCACGCCGCCGTGGCGCAGCCGGAGGTGCCTGTCTCCTCCCTGCCGCTCATGGACGCCGCCGAGCGACACCGCCTCCTCGTCGAGTGGAACGACACCGCAATCGACTTCCCGCTCGACAGCCCCGTCCATCGTCAGGTCTCCACCTGGGCTGAAATCACTCCGCACGCCACCGCCCTCATCTCGGACGATGGTGCACTCTCCTTCTCCCAGCTCGAGGTCCGCGCCAGCCGTCTCGCCGCCCGGCTCCTCCAAGCCGGGGTCCGTCCGGGCTCCCTTGTCGCGGTCTTCATGGAGCGCTCCCTCGAGCTGCCCATCGCCCTGCTCGCCATCCTCAAGGCGGGCGCCGCGTGGCTCCCTCTCGACCCGGCCTATCCCCGTGAGCGACTGGCCTTCATGCTCCAGGACGCCGCGCCCCCGGTGCTCCTCACCCAGCCCCACCTCCAGGACGCCTTGCCCGCGGGCCCCACGGTCATCTGCCTCGACCCTCAGTGGGGCGCGCAGGCGGATGAAGGCGTGAGCAGCTACGTCACCGAAGTGGCCGTGGCGCCCTCCAGCCCCGCGTACCTCATCTACACCTCCGGCTCCTCCGGCCAGCCCAAGGCCACGCTCATCTCGCACCAGGCCCTCGCCAATCACATGGCCTGGTTCCTCTCCGCCTTCCCGCTCCTGCCCGGCGACAGGGTCCTCCTCAAGACGCCGCTCAGCTTCGACGCCTCCGTCTGGGAAATCTGGGCGCCGCTCCTCACGGGAAATCCCCTGGTCCTAGCGTCCGTCGACGCTCATCGCGACCCGGCCTCGCTCCTCGCCAGCGTCCTGCGGCACCGCGTCTCCGTCCTCCAACTCGTCCCCTCCCTGCTGCGCTTCCTCCTCGAAGAGGACGCGCTCGCGACGGCTTCCCACCTCCGCTTCCTCTTCTGCGGCGGCGAAGCCCTGCCTTCCGACCTCTCGCGCCGCCTCCGCGCCAGGCTCCCCAGGACCCACCTCTTCAACCTCTACGGCCCCACCGAAGTCACCATCGACTCCACGTTCGCCTACGCCTCACCGTCGGAGTCTCGCGCGGCCATTCCCATTGGCCGGCCCGTCTCCAACACCCGGGCCTACGTCCTCGACGCGCTCCTCCAGCCCGTGCCCACGGGTGTCCCAGGAGAGCTGTTCCTCGCGGGTGCCCAGCTCGCGCTCGGCTACCTCCACCGCCCGCACCTCACCGCCGAGCGCTTCATCCCGGACCCGTTCAGCGTCGAGCCGGGTGGCCGCCTCTACCGCACCGGAGACAAGGTGCGCTGGCTCGCGGACGGCACCCTGGAGTACCTCGGCCGCCTCGACTTCCAGGTGAAGCTGCGGGGCCAGCGCATCGAACTGGGTGAAGTCGAGGCCGCGCTCCTGGCCCATACCGATATTCGTGAAGCCGTCGCGCTGGTTCGCGAGGACTCACCGGGCCACCAGCACCTCGTGGGCTACGTCGTGGCCAGCGCGACATTGGACGTCGCGGCCCTGCGCACCTTCCTCCTGGCGCGGCTGCCCGAGTACATGGTGCCCGCTGTCCTCGTGCCGCTGGAGGCCCTGCCCCTCACGGCCAACGGCAAGCTCGACCGGAGCGCCCTGCCGGCCCTCGACGCGGTTCTCACCGAGATCTACGTCGCGCCTCGCACCGACACCGAGCGCACGCTGGCCTCCCTCATGGCGGAGCTGCTGCGCCTGGAGCGCGTCGGCGCCGAGGATTCGTTCTTCGCGCTCGGCGGACACTCGCTCCTCGCCACCCAGCTCGCCTCACGCATCCGCGCGGCCTTCCAGGTCGAGCTGCCGCTCCGCGCCCTCTTCGAGGCTCCCACCGTCTCGTCCCTGGCCGCGCGCATCAACGCGAGCGCTCGTGGGAGCACGTCGGCGACGCCTCCTCTCGTCCCCGTGGCTCGCACCGAGGCACTGCCGCTGTCCTTCGCTCAGCAGCGCCTGTGGGTCATCGACCAGCTCGAACCGGGGAGCGCCCTCTACAACATCCCCATCGCCCTGCGCCTCGAAGGCGCCTTGGACGTCGCGGCCCTCGAGCGCGCCGTCTCCGAGGTCGTCGCCCGACACGAGGTGCTGCGCACCACCTTCACGCCCTCCGCCGATGGGCAACCCCTCCAGCGAGTCCGCGCGGCGGCTCCCGTCACCATTCCTCGCATCGACCTGCGCCACCTCGACCCGGCCTCCCGTTCAATCGAGGAGCGGACCCTGGCCCTGGAGGAGTCCGCTCGTCCGTTCGACCTGACCTCGGACTCTCTCTTCCGCCTCTCCCTCGTCCACCTGGAGGAGCACGCGCACCTGCTGCTCTTCACGGTCCACCACATCGTCTCGGATGGCTGGTCCACCGGCGTCCTGGTGCGGGAGCTGGGTGCGCTCTACGCGGCGCATCTGTCGGGTGTACCGGCGACGCTGCCGCCGCTGCGTGTGCAGTACGCCGACTTCGCCGCATGGCAACGCGGCTGGCTGCGCGACGAGGTGCTCGGCGCGGAGCTGGACTACTGGAAGCAACACCTCCACGGGGCTCCGGCCCTGCTGGAGCTGCCCACCGACAGGCCCCGCCCCGCAATCCAATCGCGTGAGGCCGCGTCCCATCCGCTCTCGCTCGGCTCGCGACTCTCCGAGGCCGTGAAGGCGCTCTCCCAGCGCGAAGGCGCCACGCCCTTCATGACGTTGCTGGCGGCGTTCCAGCTCCTGCTCTCGCGCTACTCCGGGCAGGACGACCTCACCGTCGGCTCGCCCATCGCCGGCCGCAACCACGCGGAGACCGAGCCCCTCATCGGCTTCTTCGTCAACACGCTCGTGCTGCGCGCGCGCATCCACCCGCGAGCCTCCTTCCGCGAGCTGCTCGCCCAGGTGCGCGCCTCCACGCTGGAGGCCTACGAGCACCAGGACGTCCCCTTCGAGAAGCTCGTCGAGGAGCTCCAGCCCGAGCGCAGCCTCGGCTTCTCGCCCCTCTTCCAGGTCTTCTTCTCCCTCCTCAACATCCCCATGGGGGACCTGGAGCTGCCCGGCCTGCGCATCCTCCCCGTCGACTTCGGCAACGCCGCCGCCAAGTTCGACCTGGACCTCTCCCTCGTCGAGACGCCGTCGGGCTTCCAGGGCGCGCTCCAGTTCTCCACGGCGCTGTTCGACGCCTCCACCATCTCGCGGCTGGCGTCCCACTTCCTCACGTTGCTCCGCGCCGTGGTGGACCAGCCGGATGCACCCGTCGCGTCCCTGCCGCTCATGGACGAGGCCGAAGAGCGCCGCGTCCTGATGGAGTGGAACGACACGCACGCGGACTTCCCGGCGCACACCACCGTCCACGCCCTCTTCGAGGAAGCCGTCGCTCGCACTCCGGACGCCGTTGCCATCTCCATGGGCGACGCACGGCTCACCTTCCGTGAGCTGGACGCCCGGGCCAACCAGCTCGCGCACGCCCTGCGGGGACTGGGTGTGGGACGAGGGTCCCGAGTGGGCCTGTACTTCCGCCGCTCGCCCGAGATGGTCGTCTCCCTCTGGGCCACGCTCAAGGCGGGTGCCGCCTATCTGCCTCTCGACCCGGCTCTGCCCGACTCACGCATCGCCTTCCTCCTGGACGACACCCACGTCGCCATCGTCCTCACCGAGTCGGTGCTCGCGGATGCGCTGCCCGCGAGCGCGCTCAATGTCCTCCGCGTCGACGAGGACTGGGACGTCACGGTGGAGAAGGAGCCCACGACGGCGCCGGCACCCCTGGCCACCGCCGATGACCTCGCCTACCTCATCTATACCTCCGGCAGCACCGGTCTCCCCAAGGGCGTCATGGTGGAGCACCGCGGCGTCGTGAACTACCTCACCTGGGCCCTGCGCACGTACCGCATCGCGGAGGGCTCCGGCTCCCCGGTCCACTCGCCGCTCTCCTTCGACCTGACCGTCACCAGCCTCATCGCTCCGCTCGTCGCGGGGAGGCCCGTGGTGCTCGTGCCCGAGGAGGCGGGCGTGGAGGGGCTGGGTGAGGCCCTGCGCGAGGGCAACGACTTCAGCCTCGTGAAGCTGACGCCCACGCACCTGCACCTGCTCGCGTCCCAGCTCACGCCGGGCGAGGCCGCCGGTCGCACGCGTGCGTTCGTCATCGGTGGCGAAGCCCTGACGGCCGAGGGCGTCGCCTTCTGGCGCCAGCATGCTCCAGACACGCTGCTCATCAACGAGTACGGCCCCACCGAGACGGTGGTGGGTTGCAGCATCCACACGGTGGCCCCTGGAGATGCGGCGAGCGGCCCCATCTCCATCGGCCGGCCCATCGCCAACACCCGTCTGTACGTCCTGGATGCGCACCTGCGCCCGGTGCCGGTGGGTGTCGTGGGCGAGCTGTTCATCGGCGGCGCGGGAGTGGCACGAGGCTACTGGCGGCGACCCGAGTTGACCGCGGAGCGCTTCATCCCCGACGCCTTCAGCACTCGGCCCGGAGCGCGGCTGTACCGGACGGGCGACCGCGTCCGCTGGGGCGTCGATGGGCGGCTGGAGTACCTGGGCCGCGCCGACTTCCAGGTGAAGGTCCGTGGCTACCGCATCGAACTGGGAGAGATTGAGTCCGCGCTGCGGACGCATGCCTCCGTCGGTGACGTTGTCGTGGTGGTGCGCGAAGACGGCCCCTCGGGCGCACGGCTCGTGGCCTACGTCGCGCCGCACACCGGTGCTTCGCTTCCGGATATCGGCGCGCTGCGGACTCACCTGGGTGAGCGGCTCCCGGCGTACATGGTGCCCTCGGCCATCGTCACGTTGGAGACGCTGCCGCTGTCCTCCAACGGCAAGGTCGACCGCGCCGCGCTGCCTTCGCCGGACTCGGTGAGCACCGACTCCTACGTCGCGCCTCGCAACGAGGTGGAGGAGGCCCTCTCCACGGTATGGGCCCAGGTGCTGCGCGTCCCGCGCGTCGGCATCCACGACAACTTCTTCCAGCTCGGCGGCGACTCCATCATCACCCTTCAGCTCGTCGCGCGCGCCCGCCGCGCCGGGCTGCACTTCGCGCCCCGGCAGCTCTTCCAATCGCAGACCATCGCCACCCTGGCTCCCGAGGTCTCCCGGCTGCAGGCCGTCACCGCCGAGCAGACGCCCGTCGTCGGCCCGGTGCTTCTCACGCCCATCCAGCGCGCCTTCCTCGAAGACGCGAACCCCGAGCCGCACCACTACAACCAGGCGCTGATGCTGCGGCTGCGCGAGGCGGTGGAGCCCTCGGTTGTCGAAGCCGCCCTGCGCGAGTTGGTGAAGCACCACGACGCCCTGCGCATCCGCTTCGTGCAGGAGGACGGCCGGTGGAGCCAGCACAACACGGACCTGGAGCACGCGCCTTCACTGCGCCGCGAGGACGTGTCCTCACTGTCTGAAGATGCGCGGGCCGCGAGAGTGGAGGCCATCGCCACCGAGGCGCAGACCTCCTTCGACCTGGGCTCGGCGCCGCTCCTGCGCGCCGTCCACTTCGACTTCGGCCCGGGTGAGTCCGCGCGCCTGTTGCTGGTGGCGCACCACCTCGTCGTCGACGCCGTCTCCTGGCGCATCCTCGTCGAGGACCTGGAGACCCTCTGCCGGCAGGCCCGGCGTGGCGAAGCGCTCTCTCTCCCGGCGAAGACGACGTCCTTCAAGGCGTGGGCCGAGCGCCTGCACAAACATGCCCGCTCCGAAGCGCTCGACGCCGAGCGCTCCTTCTGGCTCGACGAGGCCCGCGCCCGCGTCGTTCCGCTGCCCCGGGACAGGGCGGAAGGGGCGAACACCGTCGCCTCGTCGCATACCGTCTCCGCGAGCCTGGATGCCGGGGACACGGGACTGCTGTTGCGTGAGGTGCCCGCGGCGTACCGCGCCCGGCTCCAGGACGTGCTGCTGGCCGCGCTGGGCCGCGCCCTGGCCGCTCGCACGGGACAGTCGCGCTTCCTCGTCGAGGCCGAAGGCCACGGCCGTGAGGACCTCTTCACCGACGTGGACCTGTCACGCACCGTGGGCTGGTTCACGTCCCTGTACCCGGTGCTGCTCCAGGTGGGCGCCGGAGACAGCCCCGGTGACACCGTGCGTGCCACGCGCGACGCGCTGCGCACCCTGCCCGCCAACGGCCTGGGACACGGCCTGCTGCGCCACCTGCGCGAAGACGACACCCGTGAACGCCTGAGTGCGCTGCCCGTCCCCGAGGTGTCCCTCAACTACCTGGGCCAGGTGGACTCCACCTCCAGCGACGCCTCGCTGTTCACGTTCGCTCCGGAGTCCCAGGGCCCGTCCATCAGCCCGCGTGCGCCGCGCGCGCATCTGCTCGACGTGTCGGCCGTCGTCCAGGGAGGACAACTCCGCCTCTCCCTCACCTACAGCCGCAACCTCCACGACGAGGCCACCGCGCGCGCGCTCGTTGAAGCCTTCGGGGACGCGCTGCGCCTGCTCATCTCCGGCCGGGCGACGCCCGATGCCCTGCGATACACGCCCGCCGACTTCCCGCTGGCTCGCCTGACGCAGGCCACGCAGGACAGGGTGCTGCCACCGGGCATGCCCGTGGAGGATGTCTACCCGCTGTCCGCCCTCCAGCAGGGCATGCTGTTCCACTCTCTGATGGGGCCGGGCTCGGGCGTGTACGTCACGCAGTTCGGCTGGACGTTCGGCGCGCGCATCGACCTGGGGCTCTTCCGCCGCGCCTGGGAGACGGTGGTGGAGCGCCATGCGCCCCTGCGCACCGCGTTCGTCTGGGAAGGGCTGGATGAGCCCCTCCAGGTGGTGAGTCCTCGCGTCGCGCTGCCCTGGGAGGAGCTCGACTGGCGCGGCCTGACACCGGATGAGCAGAGGGCCCGCTTCGACGCCCTCATGGCCTCGGACCGCGTCCGTGGCTTCGACCTGCGTCAGTCGCCGCTGATGCGCCTGACGGTGGTGAAGCTGGACGATGGGTTGCACCGCGTCCTCTGGTCCTCGCATCACCTGTTGATGGATGGCTGGAGCCTCGGACTCGTCTTCAAGGAGCTGTTCGCCTCCTACGACGCAGCGTCGAAGGGCGAGCGTCCCGCGCTGGCGGCCGCTCCCGCGTACCGGGACTTCATCTCCTGGCTGCGCGAAGACCCCACCGCGCGCAGCGAGGTCTATTGGCGCGAGGCCCTCCAGGGCTTCACCGCGCCGACGCCGCTCCCCGGCGCCCGGCTCCCCGACACGCAGGACGCGCCGTATGCACAGGGCGAGCGCTCGTTCTTCCTGAGCGCGGAGACGACCCATGCCCTGAATGCGTATGCGCGCCAGCACCTGCTCACGGCCAACACCGTGCTGCAGGGCGCCTGGTCCCTGGTGCTCGCCCGCTACTCCGGTGAGCGCGAGGTCGTCTTCGGCACCACCGTCTCGGGCCGCGCCGCCGAAGTGAGCGGCATCGAGCACATGGTGGGCCTGTTCATCAACACGCTGCCCCTGCGCACCCGACTGGAGCCCGACCTGCCGGTGGTGGCGTGGCTCGCCTCGCACCACGCGCAGATGCAGGCGCTGAATCAGCACGAGCACGCCTCGCTGGCACGCATCCAGGGCTGGAGCGACGTGCCTCGCGGCCAGCCCCTGTTCGAGAGCCTGTACGTCTTCGAGAACTACCCCGTCGACGACGCCGTCTACTCCGGTGGCAGCGACTTCCAGGTCCGCGACCTCGCCAGCACCGAGCAGTCGGACATGCCCTTCGTGGCCATCGCCCTGCCCGGCACCCGGATGGAGCTGCGCCTCGTCTACGACAAGCAGCGCTTCGAGACCTCCGTGCTGGAGCGCGTGCTGCGCCTCTGGGCCACGGCCGTGGAGTCCATGCTGGCCCGGCCCCAGGCCCTCCTGTCCTCGCTCTCCCTCGTCACTCAGGAGGAGCGCGAGCGCGTGCTGGTGGAGTGGAACCAGACGGACCGCGACTACCCGCGCGAAGCCGGAGTGCACCAGCTCTTCACCGCGCAGGCGGCGCGCACACCGGACGCCATCGCCGTCGAGTCCACGGTGGGCACGCTCACGTACCGAGAGCTCGACGAGCGCTCCAACCAGCTCGCGCATCATCTGCGCACCCTGGGCGTCACGCCGGGGACGCGCGTGGCCCTGTGCCTGGAGCGGAGCCTGGAGTTGCCCGTGGGCCTCTTGGGCATCCTCAAGGCGGGCGCGGCCTTCGTTCCGCTCGACCCCGCCTATCCGGCGGAGCGCCTGAACGCCATGCTCGCGGGGACGGGGGCCTCCGTCCTCGTGACGCAGGAGCGGCTCGCCGATGAGCTGCCCGCCTATGTCCCGCTCCTCGTCTGCCTCGACTCCGAGTGGGAGCAGGTGGCCCTCCAGCCCGTGACGCCACTCGCGCCTTGCGCTGACGCGGACAGCCTCGCGTACGTCATGTTCACCTCGGGCTCCACGGGACAGCCCAAGGGCGTCGCCATTCCCCACCGCGGCATCACCCGGCTGGTGATGAGCGGCGACTTCATCCACTTCGGGCCCGAGGAGGTCTTCCTCCAACTCGCCCCCAGCTCCTTCGACGCCTCCACGCTGGAGGTCTGGGGCGCGCTGCTGCATGGGGCCCGCCTGGTCCTCTTTCCGCCTCACACGCCCACTCTCGAAGAGCTTGGCGCGGTGCTGGTGCGTCACCGCATCACCACCCTGTGGCTGACGGCGGCCCTCTTCGAACAGATGGCGCTCCACCAGCCCGAGGCCCTGGCCTCCGTGAGACAGGTGCTGGCGGGAGGCGATGTGCTGCCCGTGCGGCGCGTGCGCGAGCACCTTTCGCGCGTGGCTCCCGGCGCGGTGCTCGTCAACGGCTACGGCCCCACGGAGAACACGACCTTCACGGCGTGCCACCGCCTGGAGTCGGGCGACGTCGTCGGCGCTTCCGTGCCCATTGGCCGTCCCATCTCCAACACTCGCGTCTACGTGCTGGATGAGTGGTTCGAGCCGGTGCTCCCCGGTGCGCCGGGTGAGTTGTTCACCGGGGGCGATGGTCTGGCCTGGGGTTACCTGGGCCGTCCAGACCTCACGGCCGAGCGCTTCGTGCCCCACCCGTTCAAGGCGGGAGAGCGCCTCTACCGCACGGGCGACAAGGTGCGCTGGACGGACGACGGCACGTTGGAGTTCCTCGGCCGCACGGACTTCCAGGTCAAGGTGCGCGGCTTCCGAATCGAACCGGGCGAGGTGGAGAGCGTCCTGCGTCTGCACGGCGGCGTGAGCGAGGCCATCGTCGTGGTGCGAGAGGACGCGCCGGGCGACAAGCGCCTCGTCGCCTATGTCGTGGCGCCCGACGTCGACGTGGCGGGGCTGAAGGACTTCCTGCGCCAGAAGCTGCCCGAGTACATGGTGCCCTCGGCCCTGGTGTGCCTGGAGTCCCTGCCGCTGACGCCGAACGGCAAGGTGGACCGCAGGGCCCTGCCGGCGCCGGAGCTGGAGGGCTCGGGCGGCGACGCCTTCGCGGTGCCCGTGGGTGCCACCGAGGTGGCGCTGGCCGGCATCTTCTCCGACGTGCTGGGCGTCCCGCGCGTGGGGCGCGATGACGACTTCTTCGAGCTGGGCGGACACTCGCTCCTCGCCACCCAGGTCGTCTCCCGCATTCGGGCGACGTTCGACCTGGAGCTGGCCCTGCGTGAGCTGTTCGAGTCTCCGACGCTCTCCACACTCGCCGGGCAGGTGGATGCCCTGCGCCTGGAGCGACGGGGCCTGGGCCTGCCCCCGCTCGTGCCCGTGCCGCGCACGGAGGCGCTGCCGCTGTCCTTCGCGCAGCAGCGCCTGTGGTTCATCGACCAGTTGGAGCCGGGCAGCCCCCTGTACAACATGCCCTCCGCGCTCCGGCTCGTCGGCGACCTGGACGTGGAGGCGATGGAGCGCTCCATCTCCGACGTGGTGGAGCGCCACGAGGCGCTGCGCACCACCTTCGCCTCACGCGACGGAGAGGCCGTACAGCACATCCACCCGGCCGCGCCCGTGAGGTTGCCGGTGGTGGACCTGAGCACCCTGCCCGCCTCCGAGCGCGAGGCCGAGGTGCACCGCCGTGCCCGCGAAGAGGCCCTGCGGCCCTTCGACCTCACCACGGGCCCGCTCTTCCGCGTCGCGTTGCTGCGCGTGGAGGAACGGGAGCATGTGCTGCTGTCGACGATGCATCACATCGTCTCCGACGGCTGGTCCACGGGGGTGCTCGTGCGCGAGCTGGGCGCCCTCTACGCGGCGCACCTGTCCGGAACACGGGCGGAGCTGCCGCCCCTGCCGGTGCAGTACGCCGACTTCGCGGCCTGGCAGCGAGGCTGGCTGCGCGACGAGGCGCTCCACACGCGCCTGGGCTACTGGAAGCGGCGGCTCGAAGGCGCTCCGGCGCTGCTGGAGCTGCCCACCGACAGGCCCCGTCCGTCCGTCCAGACGCGCAACGCCGCTCAGCGCGCCGTCGTGCTGTCGGCGGAGCTCTCCGACGCCATCAAGGCTCTGTCCCAGCGGCACGGCGCCACACCCTTCATGACGCTGCTGGCAGCGTTCCAGGTGCTCCTCGCGCGCTACTCCGGCCAGGACGACATCGTCGTCGGCTCGCCCATCGCAGGCCGCAACCGAGGGGAGACCGAGGGCCTCATCGGCTTCTTCGTCAACACCCTGGCGCTGCGCGCGCGGCTGGAGCCACACGCCTCCTTCGCCTCGCTGCTGACGCAGGTGAAGCGCACCACGCTGGAGGCCTTCGACCACCAGGACGTGCCCTTCGAGAAGCTCGTCGAGGAGCTGCAGCCCGAGCGCAGCCTCAGCTACTCGCCGCTGTTCCAGGTCATGTTCTCCGTGCTGAACACCCCCATGGGCGCGCTGGAGCTACCCGGGCTGCGGCTGGAGGGACTCGGGGACAACGAGATGCCCCTCAAGTTCGACCTGGACCTCTCTCTCGTGGAGACGCCCGCGGGCTTCGTGGGCTCGCTCGACTACAACGTCGACCTGTTCGACGGCGCCACCATGGAGCGGATGGTGGAGCACCTGCTCACCCTGCTCCGCGCGGCCGTGGCCAACCCCGAGCAGTCGCTCTCCGCCCTGCCGCTGATGGACGAGGCCGAGCTGCGACGCGTCCTCCGGGAGTGGAACGACACCGCGGCGCCGGTCCCCGCTGATGCCTGCGTCCACCAGCAGCTCTCCGCCCGGGCCGGCCTCACTCCGGACGCGCTCGCCGTCGTCTCCGACGCGGGCTCGCTCACCTTCGCCCAGCTCGATGCGCGCTCCAGCCAGCTCGCCTCGCACCTGCGCTCGTTGGGCGTGAAGCCCGGGACGCTCGTGGCGCTGTGCATGGAGCGCTCGCTGGAGGTGCCCGTCGCCGTCTTCGGCGTGCTCAAGGCCGGTGGCGCCTACGTGCCGCTGGACCCGGCCTACCCGCGTGAGCGGCTGGCCTTCATGCTCCAGGACACCTCTGCCCCGGTGCTGCTCACCCAGCGTCACCTCCTCGGAGTGTTGCCCGAGGGCCCCGCCGTGGTGTGCCTCGACGCCGGCTGGGAGACCGATTTCGCCGACGCAAAGGCGCCCCTGAGTGAGTGGGTGCCCTCCGAGAGCGCGGCGTACGTCATCTACACATCTGGCAGCACGGGGCGGCCCAAGGGCACCGTGCTGACCCACCGCTCCCTCTCCAACCACGCCGCGTGGATGCGCTCCCGGTTCGACCTGGGGCCCGGTGCACGGCCGCTGCTGCTCACCTCGCTCAGCTTCGACGTGTCCGTCGCCGAGCTGTTCGCCACGCTGCTGTCCGGTTCGACGCTGGTCATCGCGCCGCTGGAGGCCCACCGCGATGCGTCCCTCCTGGTGGAGACCGTGGTGCGACACCACGGCACCGTGCTCCAGGTGGTGCCGTCGCTGCTGAGAGTCCTGCTGGAGGAGCCCGGACTGCGCGCCGCCACGAGCCTGCGCCGCATCATCTCCGGTGGCGAGGCGCTGCCGGCGGACCTGCCGCCACGCGTGCGCGAGGTGTTGCCGAGCGTGAGCCTGGACAACAACTACGGCCCGACGGAGGCCACCATCGACGCCACCTCGTGGCCGGTGGAGCGCTTCACCGGGCCGGTGGCCCCCATCGGCCGGCCCATGTCCAACACCCAGGCCTATGTCCTGGACGCGGACCTGCGGCCTGTTCCCACGGGCGTGCCCGGCGAGCTGTATCTGGGCGGAGAGGGTCTGGCGCGCGGCTACCTGCATCAGCCCCACCTCACCGCCGAGCGTTTCGTCCCCGACCCCTTCACGACCCGGCCCGGCGCGCGCCTCTACCGCTCGGGCGACAAGGTGCGGTGGCGGGCGGATGGCACGCTCGACTACCTGGGCCGCATCGACTTCCAGGTGAAGCTGCGCGGCCTGCGCATCGAGCTGGGTGAAGTCGAAGCCGCGCTCCTGCGTCAGCCGGGCCTCCAGGAGGCCGCCGTGCTGGTGCGCGACGACCTGCTCATCGCCTACGTGGTTCCGCGAGCGGGGAGCACGCTCGACGCCACGGAGCTCCGGCGAGGCCTGCTGACGGGCCTGCCGGAGTACATGGTGCCCGCCGCCTTCGTGGTGCTGGAGGCGCTGCCGCTCACGCCGAACGGCAAGCTGGACCGCAAGGCGCTGCCAGCGCCGGACGCGCACGTCGACGTGGAGGCCTCGTGGATTGCTCCGCGCACGCCCACGGAGCAGACGCTGGCGGAGCTGATGGCCGCCATCCTCCGCGTCGAGCGGGTGGGGGCCGAGGACAGCTTCTTCACCCTGGGAGGCCACTCGCTGCTCGCCACCCAGCTCGCCTCGCGCATCCGGACCGCGTTCCGGGTGGACCTGCCCCTGCGAGCCCTCTTCGAGGAGCCCACGGTGGCGGGCCTCGCCGCGCGCATCGACGCCAGCCGGGGGGAGACGACTCCGGCGGCGCCGTCCCTGGTGCCCGTGCCTCGCACGGAGGCGTTGCCGCTCTCCTTCTCCCAGCAGCGCCTGTGGTTCATCGACCAGCTCTCTCCGGGCACGCCGCTCTTCAACCTGCCCACGGCGCTGCGCGTGGACGGGGCACTGGATGTCGGAGCACTGGAGCACGCCTTCAACGCCCTGGTGAACCGCCACGAGGTGCTGCGCACCACCTTCGCCGTGCGCGGCGGTGAGCCCGTGCAGCACATCCGTCCCGCCTCGGGCTTCAACGTGCCCGTGGTGGACCTGAGCGCGCTGTCCGAAGAGGAGCGACAAGCTCGGACGCAGGCCCTCATCGAAGAGGACGCCCTCGCTTCGTTCAACCTCTCGACGGGGCCGCTCCTGCGAGCCTCGCTGCTGAAGCATGGCCCTCGGGCCCACGTGCTCCTGGTGACGATGCACCACATCGTCTCCGACGCGTGGTCCACGGGCGTCCTCGTGCGCGAGCTGGCTACCCTGTACGTGGCCCGGACCACGGGCACTCCGGACAGGCTGCCACCGCTGCCTGTCCAGTACGCCGACTATGCGGCGTGGCAGCGCTCATGGCTGCGCGGCGACGTGCTCCAGCGTCAGCTCGACTTCTGGAAGGGGCACCTCTCGGGTTCCTCGGGTGTCCTCGAGTTGCCCACGGACAGGCCCCGTCCCGCCGTCCAGTCCCACAAGGGCACCCTCCTCCCCGTCGAGCTCACGGGTGGGCTGAGCGCCTCCGTGCGCGCGCTGGCCCAGCGTGAGGGCGTCACGCCGTTCATGGTGCTGCTCGCGGCCTGGCAGCTCGTCCTCTCCCGCTACGCCGGACAGGACGACGTCTCCGTCGGCTTCCCCATCGCCAACCGCCAGCAGGGGGAGACGGAGGGCCTCATCGGCTTCTTCGTCAACACGCTCGTCCTGCGCTCGCGCATCGACGCGCGAGGCTCCTTCCTCCAGCTCCTCGCCCACGTGCGCGGTGCCACGCTGGCCGCGTACCAGCACCAGGACATCCCCTTCGAGAAGCTCGTCGAGGGACTCCAGCCCCAGCGCGACCTCGCGCGCAGCCCGCTCTTCCAGGCCACCCTCACCCTCCAGAACACCCCCGTCGAGACCACCCCGCTCCCGGGGCTCTCCTTCACTCCGCTCACCGCGCACGTCACCACGTCGCAGTACGAGGTCAGCCTCCTGCTGGAAGAGGGGCCCCAGGGCTTCTCCGGCGCCCTCAACTACAACACCGACCTCTTCGACGCGGACACGGTGAAGCGGCTGATGCGCCACTACGCCGTGCTGCTGGAGGCAGTCACGGCCGCACCGGAGCGCCCGCTGGGCCTCGTGTCACTGCTGTCCTCCGAGGAGCGGCACCAGGTCCTGGCGCAGTGGAACGCCGTCACCGGGGAGTACCCGCGTGACGCGGCCATCCACCAGCTCTTCGCCCGACAGTCGGCGCTCACACCGGACCGCGTCGCCGTCGAATCCGAGGACGCGCTCCTCACGTACGCGCAGCTCGAAGCGCGCGCGAACCGGCTCGCCCGTCATCTTCGCGGACTGGGCGTGCAGCCCGGCGGCCGCGTCGCCGTGCACCTGAAGCGCTCCGTGGACCTGGTGGTCGCGCTGCTGGGCACCCTCAAGGCGGGAGCCGCCTACGTCCCGCTCGATGCCACCTGGCCGACCGAGCGCATGGCGTGGGTCCTGCGCCAGTCCTCCGCCGCCGTGCTGCTGACCGAGTCCTCGGTGGCGGATGAGCTGCCGGAGCTGGGCGTCGTGCTCGTCGTCCTGGACGAAGAGGCCGCGCACATCGCCCGCCAGCCGGACTCGGCTCCGGAGGTGCCCGCGAGCGCGGACGCCCTGGCTTACGTCATGTTCACCTCGGGGAGCACCGGCGAGCCCAAGGGCGTCTCCGTGCCGCACCGGGGAGTCGTCCGACTCGTGCAGCCCCACGGCGTCATCCGCTTCGGGCCCGACGAGGTCTGGCTCCAGGCGGCGCCGGTCGCCTTCGACGCCTCCACGCTCGAGCTGTGGGGCGCGCTGCTTCACGGCGCCCGGCTCGTCCTCGCGCCCCCTGGCGCGCTGTCCCTGGAGGAGCTGGGGGCGCTGCTCGCGCGACACCGCGTCACCTCGCTCTGGCTCACCGCTGCCCTCTACGAGCAGATGGTGACGTACCAGCCACAGGCCCTGGCCGGCGTCTCCCAGGTGCTCGCGGGTGGAGACGTGCTGCCCGCGCGGCGCGTGCGCGAACACCTCGCGCTGCTGCCTCCGGGCGGCGTGCTCATCAACGGCTACGGCCCCACGGAGAACACCACGTTCTCCGCCACCCACGCCCTGCGCGCGGGTGACGCGGTGGGCGACTCCGTCCCCATCGGCCGGCCGGTGCCCCACTCCTCGGCCTTCGTGCTGGACGGCGCCCTCCAGTTGGTTCCTCCCGGCGTGACGGGAGAGCTCTACGTCGGAGGCGACGGCCTCGCGTGGGGTTACCTCGGACGGCCCGACCTCACGGCGGAGCGCTTCGTGCCCCATCCCTTCGGGGCTCCGGGCACGCGGCTCTACCGCACGGGCGACAAGGCTCGGTGGCGGACGGACGGCACGCTGGAGTTCCAGGGCCGCGCCGACTTCCAGGTCAAGGTGCGCGGCTTCCGCATCGAACCCGGTGAAGTGGAGAGCGCCCTGCGCCAACACCCGAGCGTCGGTGAGGTCATCGTCGTCGTGCGCGAGGACGTGCCGGGCGACAAGCGACTCGTCGCCTACGTGGTGCCTTCGGAGCAGGGACTGGACGCGAGCGCCGTGCGCGGCTTCGTCGAGGAACGGCTCCCCGCGTACATGGTGCCGTCGGCCATCGTCACGATGACCGAGCTGCCGCTCACGGCGAACGGCAAGGTCGACCGCAAGGCCCTTCCGCCGCCCGGAGTCGGCACCCCGTCTCAGGAAGAGGCACCCGAAGCGCCCCGCACCGCCACGGAGGCAGCGCTCGCGGGCATCTACGCCGAGGTGCTCGGCGTCCCGCGAGTAGGGCCGAGCGACGACTTCTTCGAGCTGGGAGGCCACTCCCTCCTCGCCACCCAGGTCGTCTCCCGCATCCGCTCCGCCTTCAACGTCGAGCTGCCACTGAGGGAGCTCTTCGAGGCGCCCACCGTCGCCGGACTGGCCCGGTATCTGGAGTCCTCGCGGCAGGAGCAACAGGGGCAGGAAGTCCCACCGCTGATGCCCGTGCCTCGCACCGGCGCCTTGCCGTTGTCCTTCGCGCAGCAGCGGCTGTGGTTCATCGACCAGCTCGAGCCCGGCAGCGCCCTCTACAACATCCCCACGGCGCTTCGCCTCGAAGGAGCGCTCGACGTCGCCGCCCTGGAGCGCGCGGTCTCCGACGTCGTCTCGCGCCACGAGGCGCTCCGCACCACCTTCGCCTCCATCGACGGGCAACCGTCCCAGGTCATCCACCCCGCGGCACCCCTCTCCATTCCGCTCATCGACCTCCAGCACCTGGATGAGGCCGACCGTCAGGCCGAGGCCCGACGACTGACGGCGCAAGAGGTGGAGCGCCCCTTCGACCTGACCTCCGGGCCTCTGTTCCGCCTCTGCCTCGTCAAGCTGGCGGAGCGCGAGCACCTGCTCATCACCAACGTCCACCACATCGTCTCCGACGGCTGGTCCTCCGGCGTGCTGGTGCGCGAGTTGGGGACGCTCTACGCGGCGCATCTGTCCGGCGAACCCGCCAGGCTTCCGGCGTTGAGCGTGCAATACGCCGACTTCGCGGCGTGGCAGCGCGGCTGGCTGCGTGACGAAGCCCTGCGGACACGGCTGGCCTACTGGAAGCAGCAGCTCCGTGGAGCCCCCGCGCTCCTGGAGCTGCCCACCGACAGGCCGCGCGCCGCCCTCGGGTCGCGTGAGGCCGCCATCCTCCCCATCTCGCTGGGGGCCGAGCTGTCCGACGCCGTCAGGTCACTCGCGCAGCGCCAGGGCGCGACGCCCTTCATGACGCTCCTGGCCACCTTCCAGCTCCTGCTCTCACGCTACTCCGGGCAGGACGACATCTCCGTGGGCTCGCCCATCGCGGGACGCAACCGCGCGGAGACCGAGGGCCTCATCGGCTTCTTCGTCAACACGCTGGTGCTCCGCGCGCGCATCGACCCGCGAGCGTCCTTCCGCGAGTTGGTGGAGCGCGTGCGCGCCACGACGCTGGGGGCCTACGAACACCAGGACGTCCCCTTCGAGAAGATCGTCGAGGAGCTCCAACCCGAGCGCAGCCTCGACGTCTCGCCACTCTTCCAGGTCATGTTCTCGCTGCTGAACACGCCCATGGGAGACCTGGAGCTGCCCGGCTTGCGCCTGCTCTCCGTCGACCGAGGGGACGCGCCCGCCAAGTTCGACCTCGACCTCTCCTTCGCCGAAGCGCCTTCTGGCTACGAGGGCTCGCTCCAGGTCGCCACGGCGCTCTTCGATGCCTCCACGGCCACGCGCATGGTGGCTCACTTCCTCACCCTGCTCCGCGCCGCCGTGAAGCACCCGGAGGCGCCCGTCTCCACGCTGCCGCTCATGGACTCCACCGAGCGGCACCGCCTCCTCGTGGAGTGGAATGACACCACCTCGAGCACGCGGGCCTACGTCCTCGATGCGCACCTGGAGCCCGTCCCCGTGGGCGTCCCCGGGGAGCTGTTCCTGGGCGGAGTGCACCACGCGCTCAGCTACGGGCAGGGTCCGCAAATCACGGCCGAGCGCTTCCTCCCGGATGCACTCAGTGGCCTGTCCGGTGCGCGCCTGTACCGCACCGGCGACAAGGTCCGCTGGCGCGCGGACGGCTCTCTCGAGAACCTGGGACAGGTCGCCCCTCGCGCTACACCGCGAGACGCGCGAGGCGAACGCGACGACGTCGAGGCCGCGCTGCGCTCCCACCCTCACGTTCGTGAGGCCGTCGCCCTCGTCCGCGAGGATGTCCCCGGCAAGAAGCGCCTCGTCGCCTATCTCGTGCCCCAGGGCGCGCTCGACCTGACGGTGCTGCGCTCCTTCCTGGAGGAGCGGCTCGCCGAGTACCTGGTGCCGTCGTCCTTCGTGTCCCTGGCGGCACTCCCGCGCCTGCCAGACGGCGAAGTGGACCGCGACGTCCTGCCGCCTCCCGCGGCCGTTGCCTCCGAGCAGTCCGCGTGGAACCCGCCGTCGACCCCCACCGAGAAGACCCTGGCCAGGCTCATGGCCGACCTCCTGCGCGTCGAGCGCGTCGGAGCGAGCGACTCCTTCTTCTCGCTCGGCGGCCACTCCCTCCTCGCCACCCAGCTCGTCTCCCGCATTCGAGCGGCACTCGACGTCGAACTGCCGCTGCGCGCCCTCTTCGAGAGCCCCACACCGGCGACCCTGGCCGCGCGCATCGACGCCACCTCCCAGTCGAACCCGCTGACCGCGCCGTCGCTGGTACCCGTGCCGCGCACGAGTGCGCTCCCGCTGTCCTTCGCGCAGCAGCGGCTGTGGTTCATCGACCAGCTCGAGCCCGGCAGTGCCCTCTACAACATGCCCGCCGCGCTGCGGCTCGAAGGGGCGCTGGACACGAACGCACTGGAGGCCAGCTTCGACGCCCTGGTGCGGCGCCATGAGGCCCTCCGCACCACGTTCTCCTCGCATGAGGGCGAGCCCGTGCAGGTCATCCGCCCGGCCCCTGCCTTCTCGCTGCCGCTCGTGGACCTGAGCGACACGCAAGGAGAAGAGCGTGAGACCCGGGCTCAGCGGCTCATCAACGAAGAAGCCCTCAGGCCCTTCGACCTGGCCACCGGCCCGCTCCTGCGCGCCTCGCTGCTCCGGATGGACGCGAAGGAGCACGTGCTGCTGGTGACGATGCACCACATCGTCTCCGACGGCTGGTCCATGGAGGTGCTGGTGCGCGAGCTCGTCGCGCTCTACTCGGCCCTGGCCACGGGCACGTCACCCGCTCTCGCGCCACTGCCGGTGCAGTACGCCGACTTCTCCGCCTGGCAGCGCGCGTGGCTGCGCGGTGACGTGCTTCAACGACAGCTCGACTACTGGAAGCACCAACTCGCGGATGCGCCCGCCGTGCTGGAGCTGCCCACGGACAGGCCCCGCCCCGCGGTCCAGTCCTCCAAGGGTGACGCGCTGCCGTTCCACCTGCCCGAGGAGCTGACCCAAGCCCTGGAGTCCTTCACTCAAGCGGAAGGGGCCACGCTCTTCATGGGCGTGCTGGCCGCCTTCCAGCTTTTGCTCTCGCGCTACTCCGGACAGGACGACATCTCCGTCGGCTCGCCCATCGCGGGCCGCAACCGCGCGGAGACGGAGGGCCTCATCGGCTTCTTCGTCAACACCCTTGTCCTGCGCTCCCGCATCGCACCGCGCGCCAGCTTCCGCGAGCTGCTCGCACAGGTGCGCGCCTCCACCCTCGCGGCCTACGAGCACCAGGACGTCCCCTTCGAGAAGCTCGTCGAGGAACTCCAGCCCCAGCGCAGCCTGAGCCACTCGCCGCTCTTCCAGGTGATGCTCTCGCTCCAGAACACGCCTCGACAGGCGCTGGCGCTTCGCTCCGAAGAGAGCGGGCTGGAAGCACTGAAGCTCACGCCGATGGAGGCGCAGGGGCTGGCGGCGAAGTTCGACCTCTCGCTCTCGCTTGCCCGGACGTCCCAGGGGCTCGGAGGAGCGCTCGACTTCCGCACGGAGCTGTTCGACGAGAGGACCGTCGCGCGCATGGCGGAGCACTTCGTCACCCTGCTGAAGGCCGTGGTCGCCGCGCCCGATGCGGACCTGGGTTCGCTGTCACTGCTCTCCGACGCGGAGCGGGAGCAGCTCCTCGTGGCGAGGAACGACACGCACCGGGAGCTGCCATGGGAAGGCGCGCTGCACGAGCGAATCGAAGCGCAGGTCGCGCGCACGCCCGATGCGCTGGCGGTCCTCGACGACACGACGTCGCTCACCTTCGAGCAGCTCGACCGCCAGGCCAACAGGCTCGCCCACTGGCTGCGCGCTCACGGCGTCAGGCCCGAGTCGCGCGTCGCCCTCTGCATGGAGCGCGGCGTCGACATGATTGTCGCCGTCCTGGGCATCCTCAAGGCGGGCGGCGCATACGTCCCCCTGGACCCCGCCCATCCTCGCGAGCGGCTCGCCTTCGTGCTCCGGGATTCCGGCGTCACGCTCGTCCTCACGCAGCGGCTCCTCGCCGATCGGCTGGAGACGCCATCCGTCAAGGTCGTCCCCCTGGATGACCCGGGCGTGACCACGACACTCGCCGGTGAAGCGGACACCACGCCGTCCCGGGTCTCCTCGCCACAGCACCTCGCCTACGTCATCTACACGTCGGGCAGCACCGGCCATCCGAAGGGCGTGATGATTCAGCACGCCTCCGTGATGAACCTGCGTGCGGCCCTTTCGTCCACGGCGCTCGCCGGTCTTCAGGGCCCGCTGCGAGTCAGCCTCAACGCACCGCTCGCGTTCGACGCGTCTGTCCAACAGCTCGTCCAGCTCTCCGATGGCCACACCTTGTGCGTGGTGCCCCAGTCCATCCGTCAGGACGCGGCCCTCCTGGTGAACTGGGTGGAGCAACAACACGTCGACGTGCTCGACTGCGCGCCTTCTCACCTCCGCGTGCTGCTCGGAGAAGGACTGGCCTCCCGTCGCCCCCTGCGCATCCTCGTCGGAGGCGAAGCGGTAGATGACGCGCTCTGGGAGAAGCTCGCCACCCACCCGAACATCACCGCCTTCAACGTCTACGGCCCTACCGAGTGCACGGTGGACTCCACGGCCCGCGCGGTGCGAGGCGCGCCGCGTCCTTCGCTCGGTACACCGCTGGCGAATGTGCGGGCGTACGTCCTGGATGCCCACCTCCAGCCCGTCCCCGTCGGTGTCCCCGGAGAGCTGTTCCTGGCCGGCGACGGCGTGGCGCGTGGCTACCTCGCGCGCCCGTCCCTCACCGCGGAGCGCTTCCTTCCCAATCCGTTCAGCTCCGTCCCCGGCGCGCGCATGTACCGCACGGGCGACAAGGTGCGCTGGCTCCCCCATGGAGAGCTCGCGTTCATCGGTCGCCTCGACTTCCAGGTGAAGCTGCGCGGCTTCCGGATTGAATTGGGTGAAATCGAAGCCACCCTCTCGGGCCACCCTGACGTCCGTGAAGCCCTGGTCCTCCTCCGAGAGGACGTGCCCGGCGACCAACGCCTCGTCGCCTACTTCACCTCTCAGTCACGCCCGCCCGAGGCCGCTGCCCTCCGCGCCTACCTCGCCAAGAGACTCCCGGCCTACGAAGTCCCCGGCGCGCTCATGGCCCTGGAGTCCTTCCCGCTGACGCCCAACGGAAAGGTGGACCGCAAGGCCCTGCCTTCTCCCGATGCGACACCCGTCGCCGCCGCCTTCGTCGCCCCGCTCACGCCCACCGAGGTGCGCCTCGCCGCCCTTTGGGCTGAAGTCCTCCGGCTCCCCTCCGTGGGCCGCCATGACCACTTCTTCGAGCGAGGCGGCCATTCCCTGTTGGCCACCCAGTTGATGGCGCGCATCCGCTCCGCCTTCTCGCTGGAAATCCCCCTGCGCGCCCTCTTCGAGGCGCCGACCCTTGAGCAGCTCGCCCTCCGCGTCGAGCACGCCACTGAGTCAGCCGCTCTCCCTCCGCTGCTCCCCACCCCGCGAGATGGCACGCCACTGCCCCTCTCCTTCGCGCAGCAGCGCCTCTGGTTCCTCGAGCAGCTCCAGCCCGGAACTCCCACCTACAACATGCCCGGCGCCCTCCGTCTCGAGGGCCCTCTCGACGTCCTCGCCCTCCAGCGCGCCTTCTCCGAACTCATCCGCCGTCACGAAGCCCTCCGCACCTCCTTCGTCGAGGACAACGGAACTCCCTTCCAGACCATCTCCCCCCCGTCCTCCTTCTCTCTTCCCATGGAGGACCTCTCCTCTGCCGAGGAGCGTGAAGTCCTGGCCCGTGAGCGAGCGCACCAGGATGCCGTGCGTCCCTTCGACTTGAGTCGCGGCCCCTTGCTCCGAGCCTCGCTGCTGCGCCTCGCGCCCCAGCAGCACGTCCTGCTCCTCAACCTCCACCACGCCGTCTCCGATGGCTGGTCCATGGGTCTGCTCGTCCGGGAGGTGACTTCCCTCTACGAGGCCTACAGCCAGGGCCTCCCGTCTCCCCTTCCCGAGCTGCCGCTCCAGTACGCCGACTACGCTGTCTGGCAACGTCAGTGGCTCAAGGATGACGTCCTCTCCAGGCAGGTCGCGTGGTGGAAGCACCAGCTCGCCGGGGCACCCGCTGTCCTCGACCTGCCCACCGACTTCCCACGGCCCCCGCTCCAGTCCTTCCACGGTCGCACCGTCGACTTCCAGCTTCCCCAGGCCCTCTCCCGCGCCGTGGAAGCCTTCTGCAAGCAGGAGGGCAGCACCCTCTTCATGGGCATGCTGACCGCCTTCCAACTCCTGCTCTCTCGCTACTCCGGGCAGGACGACATCTCCGTCGGCTCTCCCATCGCCGGCCGCAGGGCTTCCGAGTTGGAGGGCCTCATCGGCTTCTTCGTCAACACCCTCGTCCTCCGCTCCCGTGTCGACCCACGCTCCTCCTTCCGCGAGCTGCTCTCCCAGGTCCGTTCCTCCACGCTCACCGCCTACGAGCACCAGGACGTTCCATTCGAGAAGCTCGTCGAGGAGCTCCAGCCCCAGCGCAGCCTCAGCCACTCACCTCTCTTCCAGGTGATGTTCACCCTTCAGAACACCCCCACGGGTGCGCTGGAGGCCGGGCAAGGCGCCGAGGCGCTGAGCGTCGCAGCCGTCGCACCCGACGTCCGGTCCACCCACTTCGACCTGACGCTGTCGCTCGCCGAAACGCCGGAGGGCCTCTCCGGCGCATTCACCTATCGGACTGACTTGTTCGAAGAGCGCACCATCACTCGTATGGCCGGGCACTTCGCCACGCTGATTGAAGCCGTCATCCACGCTCCAGAGGCGCACGTCGGCGAGCTGCCGCTGATGCCCGTCGCCGAGCGCGCGCAGGTGCTGACGAACTGGAACAACACTCACCGGGAGCTGCCCTGGGAAGGTGCGCTGCACGAGCGAATCGAAGCCCAGGCCGCGCGCACGCCCGATGCACTGGCGGTCCTCGACGACAGCGGGTCGCTCTCCTTCGACCTCTTCAACCGCCGCGTCAACAGGCTGGCGCATTGGCTGCGCTCGCGAGGAGTCGGGCCCGAGGTCCGCGTCGCGCTGTGCATGGAGCGTGGCGCCGACGCGCTCGTCGCCCTCTTCGCCATCCTCAAGGCCGGTGGGGCCTACGTCCCCACGGACCCGACGTACCCGCGTGAGCGCCTCACCTTCATCCTCCAGGACTCCGGTGCGCGCCTCGTCCTCACGCAGCGGCACCTGGCCGAGCCGCTCGAAACGCCGGGCCTGGAGGTCGTGTGCCTGGACGACCCGAGCGTCGCCGAGGCACTGAGCCGAGAGCCCGAGAGCAACCCGACACGAATCACCTCACCCGAGCACCTCGCCTACGTCATCTACACGTCTGGCAGCACGGGCCACCCGAAGGGCGTGATGATTCAGCACGCCTCCGTGATGAACCTGCGTGCGGCCCTCGCGTCCACGGCCCTCGCCGGTCTTCAGGGTCCGCTGCGAGTCAGCCTCAACGCCCCGCTGGCCTTCGACGCGTCTGTCCAGCAACTCGTCCAGCTCTCCGATGGCCACACCTTGTGCGTGGTGCCCCAGGCCATCCGTCAAGACGCGGCCCTCCTGGTGAACTGGGTGGAGCAACACCACGTCGACGTACTCGACTGCGCGCCTTCTCACCTCCGCGTGCTGCTCGGAGAAGGACTGGCCTCCCGTCGCCCCCTGCGCATCCTCGTCGGAGGAGAAGCGGTGGACGACGCGCTCTGGGAGAAGCTCGCCACCCACCCTCACATCACCGCCTTCAACGTCTACGGGCCCACCGAGTGCACGGTGGACTCCACGGCCCGCGCGGTGCGAGGCGCGCCGCGTCCTTCGCTCGGCACGCCGCTGGCGAATGTGCGGGCATACGTCCTGGATGCCCACCTCCAGCCCGTCCCCGTCGGTGTCCCCGGAGAGCTGTTCCTGGCTGGTGACGGCGTGGCGCGTGGCTACCTCGCGCGCCCGTCCCTCACCGCGGAGCGCTTCCTTCCCAATCCGTTCAGCTCCGTCCCCGGCGCGCGCATGTACCGCACGGGGGACAAAGTCCGCTGGCTGCCAACCGGAGAGCTCGCGTTCATCGGTCGCCTCGACTTCCAGGTGAAGCTGCGCGGCTTCCGGATTGAGTTGGGTGAAATCGAAGCCACCCTCTCTCTCCACCCCGACGTCCGTGAAGCCCTCGTGATCTTGCGCGAGGACGTCCCCGGCGACCAACGTCTCGTCGCATACTTCACCTCTCACGCCCGCTCGCCCGAGCCCGCCTCGCTCCGCGCTTTCCTCGCGGAGAGGCTCCCGGCCTACGAAGTCCCCGGTGCGCTCGTGGCCTTGCAGACCTTCCCGTTGACGACCAACGGAAAGGTGGACCGCAAGGCCCTGCCTTCTCCCGATGCGACACCTGGCGCTGACGCCTTCGTCGCTCCGCTCACGCCCACCGAGGTGCGCCTCGCTGCCCTCTGGGCCGACATTCTTCGCCTGCCTTCCGTGGGTCGCCACGACCACTTCTTCGAGCGAGGCGGACATTCCCTGTTGGCCACCCAGTTGATGGCGCGCATCCGCTCCGCCTTCTCGCTGGAAATCCCCCTGCGCGCCCTCTTCGAGGCACCGACCCTCGAACAGCTCGCCCTCCGCGTCGAGCGCGCCACTGAGTCAGCCTCTCTCCCGCCGCTGCTCCCCGCCCCGCGAGACGGCGCACCGCTGCCCCTCTCCTTCGCGCAGCAGCGCCTCTGGTTCCTCGAACAGCTCCAGCCCGGAACTCCCACCTACAACATGCCCGCCGCCCTCCGTCTCGAGGGCCCTCTCGACGTCGTCTCGCTCCAGCGCGCCTTCTCCGAGCTCATCCGCCGCCACGAAGCCCTCCGCACCTCTTTCGTCGAGGACAACGGGTCCCCGTTCCAACGAATCTCTCCTCCGTCCCTCTTCACCCTCTCACTGGAGGATCTCTCCTCTGTCGAAGAGCGTGAACCCCTCGCACGTGAGCGGGCACATCAGGACGCGGCCCGTCCCTTCGACTTGAGTCGCGGCCCCTTGCTCCGAGCCTCGCTGCTGCGCCTCGCGCCCCAGCAGCACGTCCTGCTCCTCAACCTCCACCACGCCGTCTCCGATGGCTGGTCCATGGGTCTGCTCGTCCGGGAGGTGACGTCCCTCTACGAGGCCTACAGCCAGGGCCTCCCGTCTCCCCTTCCCGAGCTGCCGCTCCAGTACGCCGACTACGCTGTCTGGCAACGTCAGTGGCTCAAGGACGAGGTGCTGGCCCGTCAGGTGACCTGGTGGAAGCACCAGCTCGCCGGGGCACCCGCTGTCCTCGATCTGCCCACCGACTTCCCACGGCCCCCGCTCCAGTCCTTCCACGGTCGCACCGTCGACTTCCAACTTCCCCAGGCCCTCTCCCGCGCCGTGGAAGCATTCTGCAAGCAGGAGGGCAGCACCCTCTTCATGGGCATGCTGACCGCCTTCCAGCTCCTGCTCTCCCGCTACTCCGGGCAGGACGACATCTCCGTCGGCTCTCCCATCGCCGGCCGCAGGGCTTCCGAGCTGGAGGGCCTCATCGGCTTCTTCGTCAACACCCTCGTCCTCCGCTCCCGTGTCGACCCACGCTCCTCCTTCCGCGAGCTGCTCTCCCAGGTCCGTTCCTCCACGCTCACCGCCTACGAGCACCAGGACGTTCCATTCGAGAAGCTCGTCGAGGAGCTCCAGCCCCAGCGCAGCCTCAGCCACTCACCTCTCTTCCAGGTGATGTTCACCCTCCAGAACACCCCCACGGGTGCGCTGGAGGCCGGGCAAGGCGCCGAGGCGCTGAGCGTCGCAGCCGTCGCACCCGACGTCCGGTCCACCCACTTCGACCTGACGCTGTCGCTCGCCGAAACGCCGGAGGGCTTCTCCGGCGCATTCACCTACCGGACTGACTTGTTCGAAGAGCGCACCATCACTCGCATGGCCGGGCACTTCGCCACGTTGTTGGAAGCCGCCGTCCACGCCCCCGAAAAACACGTGGGCGAGCTGCCGCTGATGCCCGTCGCCGAGCGCGAGCAGGTGCTGACGCGATGGAACGACACCCACCGTGAGTTGCCCTGGGATGGCGCCATCCACGAGCGACTTGAGGCGCAGGTCCTAAGAACTCCCGACGCCCTGGCCATCCTCGATGACAGCGGGTCGCTCTCCTTCGACATCTTCAACCGCCGCGTCAACAGGCTGGCGCACTGGCTGCGCTCGCGCGGAGTCGGGCCCGAGGTCCGCGTCGCCCTCTGCATGGAGCGTGGCGCCGACGCGCTCGTCGCCCTCTTCGCCATCCTCAAGGCCGGTGGGGCCTACGTCCCCACGGACCCGACGTACCCGCGTGAGCGCCTCACCTTCATCCTCCAGGACTCCGGTGCGCGCCTCGTCCTCACGCAACGGCACCTGGCCGAGCGGCTCGAAACGCCGGGCCTGGAGGTCGTGTGCCTGGACGACCCAAGTGTCGCCGAGGCACTGAGTCGAGAGCCCGAGAGCAATCCGACACGAATCACCACACCCGAGAACCTCGCCTACGTCATCTACACCTCGGGCTCCACCGGCCGGCCCAAGGGCGCCATGATTCAGCACGCCTCCGTGATGAACCTGCGTGTCGCCCTCGCCGAGAGGGTGTTCTCGAAGGGAGAGGGCCCGCTGCGGCTCGCCATCAACGCTCCGCTGGCGTTCGATGCCTCCGTCCAGATGCTCGTGCACCTGACGGACGGCCATGCACTGGGTGTCGTGCCCCAGGCCGGGCGACAGGACACGGCCCTGCTGTGCGCCTGGGTGGAGAAGCACGGCATCGACATGATGGACTGCTCGCCCTCGCACCTGCGCCTGCTCCTGGACGAGGGGTTGGCGTCGCATCGCCGCCTGCGCGTGCTGGTGGGCGGAGAGGCCATCGAGGAGTCCCTCTGGGCGAAGCTCTCCACCCACGAGCACCTCGAGGCCTTCAACGCCTACGGCCCCACCGAGTGCACGGTGGAGTCCTCCTGCCACCCGATACGCGGAACATCCCGGCCGGTCCTCGGCCCTCCGCTCATCAACATCCAGACGCACGTGCTCGATGCGCGCATGCAGCCCGTTCCCCTGGGGGTTCCCGGCGAGCTCTTCCTCGGAGGCGCGGGGGTCGGCCGGGGCTACCTCGACAGGCCCGACCTCACCGCCGAGCGGTTCCTCCCGGACCCGTTCTCGTCCTCGCCTGGCGCCCGCCTCTACCGCACGGGCGACAAGGTGCGCAGGTTGGACACCGGCGAGTTCGAGTACCTCGGCCGCCTCGACTTCCAGGTGAAGCTGCGCGGCTTCCGGATTGAGTTGGGGGAAATCGAAGCCACGCTGGAAGCCATCTCCGGAGTCCGCCGCGCCGTCGTCCTCGCGCGGGAAGACCGGCCCGGGGACAAGCGCCTCGTCGGATACCTCGTCACCGACGAAGGTCGTGCCCTGGACCTCGCGGCGGTGCGCGAGGTGCTGCACCAGTCACTCCCCGAGTACATGGTGCCCTCCGCCTTCGTCTTCCTGGCGGCGCTCCCGCTCAACTCCAGCGACAAGGTGGACCGGAGGGCCCTGCCCGCTCCGGACACATCCGACACGAGCATCGAGTACGTCGCCCCGCGCAATCCCGGCGAGGAGACCGTCGCGGCGCTCTGGATGGAGCTGCTCGGTGTGAGCAAGGTCGGAGCCACCGATGACTTCTTCGCCCTGGGGGGTCACTCCCTGATGGCCGTCCGCCTGATGGCGCTGCTGCGTGAGCGATTGGGTGTCTCGCTGCCGGTGTCCGCCCTCTTCCAGGCCTCCACGGTGGAGCGACTGGCCCGACAGGTGGAGCAGCGGGAGCAGGGCCCCCGGCCCACGCCCAACCTCGTGTGCCTGGACACGGGCACGTCGACGGAGCGGCCCCTCTTCCTCGTCCACGGAGGAGGAGGCACGGTGTTGGGCTACACCGAGCTTGTCCGTGGGCTCGGCACGCAGCGGCCCATCTACGGCCTGTCCGCGTCCGGGCTGGACGGCGGCGAGCTGCCCGAGTCCTCCGTGGAGGCGCTGGCGCGCGACTACCTCGCACAGCTCCGCACGGTACAGCCACGGGGTCCCTACCTCCTCGGAGGCTGGTCCTTCGGCGGCGTCGTGGCCCACGAGATGGCGCGGTTGCTCGAAGCCACGGGCGAGAAGGTGGACCTGCTGGTGATGTTCGACAGTCATGCGCCCACCCGGCAGCCGCTGCCCGAGCCCGACACGCTCACGCTGCTCGCGGGCTTCGGACAGATGCTCGGCGTGTCCTGGGAAAACCTCTCGCTGGACGTGAATCAACTGGAGCGACTGGGCGCGCGAGAGGTGCTGGCTCGGGCACTCCCACATCTGCGTCGTTCCACTCCGGCATTGCACACGCTGGAGCTCGACACGGCCGAGCGGCTCTTCAACGTCTACCAGCGACTCACCCAGGCCCAGCTTCGCCACGTGCCCGGCGGCGTCTACACGGGTCGGACCGTGCTCTTCCGAGCCACCAGGGCTCCTGGCGAAGCCCCTGTGAGCGAGGACCTCGGCTGGCGCGAGTGGCTCACCGGAAGTCTCACGGTGCACGACGTCGCGGGCGACCACTTCACGATGTTGAGTGCACCGGGAGTCTCCGCGCTGGTGGAGCAGCTCGCTCGAGACCTGGAGGATGCGTCCTCGTGATGTGATTCACCCAGGGCCCGGGCCATGAGCCCGGGCCCGTCCCTCTCACGGGACTTTCTTCAGCACCTGTCGGCTCTCTCGGGTGCCCACAGCGCCTCATCGGGTGTCCACGGAAGCTTGGGCGGAACCGGAACCGGGACAGTCTCGGGGCTCGGTGCGGCCGGCGGCGCGGGAGGGGCCATCGCCGCCGTCACCTCCGGGGCAACGGCAACCGGAGTCGCGAGCTCCTGGGCGGCCGAGTCCGAGCGAGCCCGCTGCGACTCGGGCTGCTCGCGAGCGACCAGTTGGAACGGCAGGAGGACCGCGAGGCCCAGGAGCAGCAGCGCCGCTCGCAACGAAGTCCGGCGTCGCGGAGCGGAGACATCGACGTGTTCCAGCATGGACAACCTCCTGTGCAACGTGTGGATGTGAGCTGAGGCACCGAGCGCAGCGGCGGTGCCTTGGGTGCGGGTGACGCCAAAGGCGAGGAGGAGCTGTCCATAGTCACCGGGCGCGGCCCCCGTGAGACGCAGAGCCTCGGCATCACAGGCCTCCTCTCGTGCCAGCGCATACTCCCGGGCTGTCTTGCGCACGAGTGGGTGGAAGAAGAGGACGCTCTCCGCGAGTGCTGGCACCCAGCCGAGCCACAGGTCGCGGCGCTGGAAGTGGGCCAGCTCATGCGCCAATGCCATCCGCAATGCTTCCAGGTCCAGGCACCGGACCCCCTGCGCGGGCAGCACGACCACCGGTGAGAGCATTCCCATGGCGAGAGGGCTCGTCACCTCCTCGGACATCAGGAGGCAGGGCACCCGGCGCAGTCCCGCGGCGGAGGAGAGTTCGCGGAGGGCCTTCTCGATGTCGGGTTGGCGCAGGGGCACCGCGCGAAGGCGCAGGCGACGCATGGCGTTCCAGGCGCGCACATGTCCCTTGAGCTGCCAGACCACGCCCAACCCCCACGCAACGAGCAGCACCGCCGCGCCCACCTGTCGCCAGGGCAGCGCATCGCGGCTGGGAGCCACGGGGAGCGGGGCGGCCATGCTCGCTCCCTGCCCCATCGACTCCACTCCCGCCTGAACCGGCATGGGCAGAAGGGGAAGTGGCACCGGGCTCAGCGTCCCCAGGGACAGCACGAACTTGAGTGAGACCAGCCACCACAGTCCCGCGCGCAGGGCGGAGGGCATGCGCGGCACCGCGCGGGTCAGCGCCCAGACCAGGGCGGCCCACGGCGCCCCCTGCCAGGAAGCCCGCCACAGACACTCCAGCGCGGAGCCCCACCAGCCAAAGTCCGTCATCAGCCATTCAGTACCCATGGGCGCACTCCTTCCCCTGCTTCCGAGACTTCAGCGGGGCCACGACGTCCTGGAACCGCCATGGACCCTTCCGCTTGACTACACCTGTAGTCAAAAGGTACGCGTGACTACATCCGTAGTCAAGCAGCTCCGCGCGCCACCTGAATCGCCTCAACGTCAACCAGCCCCTCACTCACCGAGGCCCAGTGCGCGAGGACCTCGGCTGGCGCGAATGGCTCACCGGAAGTCTCACGGTGCATGACATCGCGGGCGACCACTTCACGATGCTGAGCTCACTCCGGGTCTCCGCGCTGGTGGAGCAGCTCGCTCGGGAGAGGGCGGACACGTCGTCGTGACGTGAGTCACACGGAGCCCTGGCCACAAGCCTGGGCCCGCCTCGCCACATAAGGTCCAAATGAGTCAGGGAGGATTGAGGGAAAAAAGTCCGCGAACGAACTTCCTCGCATTTTCGAGACGCGGGTCCTGATGGAGGTCCTTGAGCAACACCTTCTCCAACCAGGCGTTTCCATGACCACCGATGGTGCGGTAAAAACTCTCCATCTCGCCACAATCGACGACAAAGAGACCAAGCTGTTTGAGGTCAGCGAGGAGACTCTCGGCCATCTGAAGCGCCTGCCCAGTGGGTACCGCGCCCAGACCATTCCGTTTCGCCGAATCCCAGGGAGAGGCGCGCTTGATCACCTCCTGGATTTGCTTGGCGGTCTCGTTCGGAAATGTAGTGCCACTAACCTCCTGCAGGAGCTTTTCGATCTCCTTCTTGACGTAAGCGGTCTCCAGCTCCGGCCTGAGTTGCTCAATGCCTGATTTGACCTGCTTCCAGCTCCCATGGAAGTCGCTCCATTTGCCGCCAAGTGCTTCGATGACGCCCTGGAGCGGGGAGTCGCTGTTCAAGACATCGAAGTCGACAACTGCGCGGGTGGGAACGCCAATACTGACAAGGGCTGCGGCAATCTTCGGAATCTTGTGCTTTCCCCCGGTGCTCGTGAACATCACGTCGGGCCTACGCTCGCCCGTGTCCACGGGCTGGCTTGCATTCAGAAGCGCGGCATAAAAGCGACAATCCCCGTCTGCCTCGCAGAGTACAACCTGCTCATGGAACAGGCCGTCCAAGGTGTTGGAGAAGCGAAGGATGGAATCATCCCAAAGCGTGCGAATCTTGTCCGTATCCAGTGCACGAGCGTGGTTGAGGTCCCCCTCGCGGGTGAGCCGGATGATCTTGAGGGACGAGGGATTGGCATCCAGGAGGCCACGAAGCAGATCTCCACTGTGGGTCGCGATAATCAACTGGCGGCCAGCGGGCTTCTCCCTCGCCAACAGCGCTCCAAGGAATCGAGCTTGAGGCGGATGGAGAAAAGCCTCGGGCTCGTCGATCATGACGACTGTCTTGTCGACCGCCGCGACATGGAGCAGGCAGTCGGCAAAACTGCGCATCCCGTCGCCCTGGTTCTGAAGCTGCGGGAGCTTCTCAAGCTTGCGGGCGTAGCTGAGGGAGATCCGATCTTCGCCGGGTTCCAGGATGGGAATCTCGCCGCAATGGAGCGGCATCCTGGAGCCAGCAGTCTGATTCACGATGAGTGATTGGCCGAAAGCGGATTGAAAGTAGCGACTAAGCCGATTCGCCAGGGCTGAGTCCACACACATCTTCTGGATGGGATAGAACGGAATGTCTGTCGCGAGATTGAAGACCTTGGCAGGCTCAATGGCCCTGAAGCGAGTAGACGGCTCGAGCAGGAAGAAGAAGAACTCGGTGAGTACGCTAGATGCCTCTTTCTGCTCCCAGAACGTTCGGAGCTCGTTTTCGCGTACCTGTTCGACGTTGAGTTCCCGGAATTTTGTCTCATGCGGTGACAAGGGTGGCGTCGAGTCCTCAAGCGCCTTGAGGCTATAATTCTGAGAATTCGGCAGACGATAGGGAGCCATCCGCGCCAGGAAGTCATCGACCGTCCCGGAGCGACCCACCATCAGGTCAGTGACGACTTGGGTCGCCGCTCCGCCATGCCTCCGCGAGGGCGCAAGTCGCAGGATATCGCGAAGTGTCGCACTCTTTCCGGCGTTGTTGGGCCCGACGATGACGACGATAGAGTCGGGTTCGAGCGTGACGCTCGCACCACCGCTGAACGTGAGCTGCTCAATGAAGAGGGTCGGGCTCATCAAGTCACCTTGTGGTGCCATGCTGACACGTTCGGCGAGTGAATAGGAGTGTTCCTCCTACCCATGCAGCGAGCAGCGCCAGGCCAGTCGGTCGTGTCTTGGCCGTTCAGAGACTGCCTTTCTCTACTCGCACTTCAACGTTCCTGCCTGGCTTGAATCCATCCAAAGATTGACACAGCGAATTCGCCGCTCCCAAGGTTGGCCTGTCGCCGACGTTGGCGACCCGGAGCGCGTGCGGGTGTGAGCGAGCGCAATGGCTCTCACCCTCGAACGCGCATCGTCGTCCATCGCGTCGTTCAATTCCGAGGAGCCCTCCATGTCGAAACCAAGCCAGTCCGCGCCACCCCTCTTCCGCCTGCTGCCAGCACTCGCCGCGCTCGCCCTGGTCTTCACCGCGCCCACCGCCAATGCCGCTTCGGCGGTCTACGGCGGAGGCCCGTTCTATTCCGGCGGCACCGCTGTGATGGACGACCTGCGCGCCTCCGGCTTCACCACCATCATCCTGTGGAGCTTCCACATCGAGGACAACGGCGACCTCGTCTACAACGACATCCCCGTGGTCAGGAACGGCGCCTACATGGGCGACGCCGCATGGCCCACCCGGCTGGCCACGCTCAAGACCGCGCCGACCTCGGTCAATCGCATCGAAGTGTCCATCGGCGCCTGGAGCGTCCCGGACTTCGAGCGCATGGCGAGGCTCGTCAACGGCACCGCCGCCGGATGCGGAACCACCCTGGTCTGCGGCACCGGCAGCAACAGCATCCTGTACAGGAACTTCCAGGCGCTGAAGACCGCCACCGGCGCGGATGCGGTGAACTTCGATGACGAGAGCGCCTACGACCTGGCCCCGACCACCACCTTCGGACAGATGCTGATTGGCCAGGGGTACAAAATCACCTTCGCGCCGTACACCCAGCAGACCTTCTGGCGGAACCTCCGGGACAACCTCGGCGGCGCGGTCGATAAAATCTACCTTCAGGTGTACGACGGCGGCGCCGGCAACAACCCGGCGAGCTGGAACACCGCGATGGGCATGACGGTGGACCCGGGCCTGTGGTCCCGGCATGGCACTGGCTGCACTGCGGGCGACAGCCCGGCCTCGGTGCAGACTCGGATGAGCGGATGGAAGACCAGCGCGGGCATCCGTGGCGGCTTCATGTGGCTGTACGACGACATCCAGCGGTGCTCCGCCCAGGGCACGAGCGCGCAGTACGCGGCGGCCATCAACACCGCGGTCAGCGGCAACACCCCGCCAGTGGCGAACTTCAGCGTCACCGTCAGCAGCCTCACCGCCACCTTCACCGATTCCTCCACCGACGCCGACGGCACCATCACCTCGCGCGGCTGGAACTTCGGCGACGGCACCACCTCCACCGCCACGAACCCCTCGCGCACCTATGCGAGCGCCGGCAACTACAACGTCTCCCTGACTGTCACCGACAACGCCGGCACCAGCCACACCAAGACGCAGACGGTGTCGGTCGGCGCGGGCTTCACCAACCTGGCATTGAACAAGCCCACCACCAGTTCGACGGCATGCAACAGCAGCGAGTCGGCGGCCAAGGCGGTCAACGGCAGCGTCTCGGGCGGCACCACCGACAAGTTCTGCTCACTCGTCTCCCCGTCGTGGATGCAGGTGGACCTGGGCTCGGCGCAGACGGTCAGCAGCTTCACCCTCAAGCATGCGGGCGCGGGCGGCGAATCGACGGGCTGGAACACCCGGGCCTTCACCATCCAGACCTCGAGCAACGGAACCACGTGGAGCACGCCCGTCACCGTGAGCAGCAACACCGACAGCACGTCGACCCACGCCATCACCGCGACGTCCGCGCGCTACATCAAGCTCAACGTGACGACGCCGACCCAGAACGGAGACCCGGCGACGCGCCTCTACGAGTTCGAGGTCCGCTGACCCTTCGAGAAGGACACCGGCCCGCGACACCCTCGCGGGTCGGCGCTGTACCTCCAGTCACACGGGCCCCCCTGCTTGCGGAGGGGAGGCTCCACGGGCTTGAGTGATGGCCCATGAGTCTCGCGCCGCGCTGCCTCCTCGTCGTCTCCCTCCTCTGCGCCACGGGGTGTGGTGGCATCCGCCACATGATGGGCGAGGACGAGTACCTGCGACAGCAGCTCTACGACTACGCCTACGACGTCCCGCTGGACACGGTCTGGGAGGCGGGCAAGCAGATGGCGGAGTCCGTCCACAGCGAGTCGCGAAGCGAGGATGGCGTCCGGACAGCGGTGGTCTCCATCCGCCGAGTCGTATGGCGCGACGAGACGGCGATCCAGGTGCTGTACATGCGCGGCTGGGAAGAAGCAGGGCGCAGCTACGTGAAGTTCCTCTCGGGAGGCCACGGCCCCTCCATGCAACCCCATGACATCGAACTCCGGGAGGTGACCGCGGAGCTGGACCTGCTCACTCGCTTCGCTCCAGAAGATGCGGCGAAGTTCCGGGAGGGAGCCAGACGGGCGGGACAGCGCGCCCGGTAGCGACGCGGAGCTTCAGCGCAGCGGCACGACGAGCACCTGGGTGCCCCGAGGACCGATGTCGACTTCGCGAGCCTCCTCCTGGTCGCCCCCGAGGATGCGCACGGTGTGCCTCCCCGGTGGGAGCGACAGGCGAACGACCTGGAACTCGGCGGGAAGACTGAGCCAGCCCTGCTCCATCAACGTCCCGTGTTCGATGGCGGAGCGCACGAGCAGATAGCCGCCCAGCGGAGGAATGAGCACGAAGAGGGACAGGGACCCGACCCGCGCCCACAGGTTCGCCTCACGCGTCGAATCAGAGCTCACGCCCAGGGCACCACGGCGCAGCAGGATGTTCTCCAGGGAGGTGACGGACTCCGCGCCCCAGCTTCCTGACGCCACCTCGACGCGGACCTGTCCGCGGCTCCAGGGCCGGGGGCAGACAGTCCAGACACTGGCCTCCTTCGAACGTGGCAGGACACACCGCTCCGGGAGCTTTCCCACCTCCACGACGACCACCAACGCTCCGGCCTCACTCCCCGGAGCGGACGCGTCAGGTGTCGGAATGAGCCGCTCCAGTTCCGCGAGCTCCGGACGCCCGAGTCGGCGTGCCTCCGCGAGCAGCCTGGGCTCCAGGTGGGTCAGTCGGGAGGGAGCTCCGGGCGGGGCGCTCCGGGTGATTCGCCAGGCGGCGAGGTAGTCGAGGAAGGACGACTCCTCGTTCCCCGCCAACTCATGCGCCAACCCGCTCACGTAGAGCCCCATGGCGCTCTGCACCAGGTAGGGGCGCAGCTCCTCGTCGATGGGAATGACGTTGAGGTGCCGCTCCATCTTCACGTGGAGCCGCAGCTCCAGGTGCCGCTGGAGGTTCAGCGCGTTCGACAGCCGCGCCTCCACGGCCGCATCCTCGGGCCGCCCGAGCTGGAGGTAGTTCAGGGCGTTGAGCGTGTGCAGCATCTGGCGCTCCAGGGCCCCCATGCGCCAGGGGATGTTGCCGGTGAACTCCTCCGACACCCGGACATGCTCGTGCTCATCCGCGAGCGCCGAAGCCTGGACCAGCACCCGGCTGCTGGCCTCCCAATCTCCCGCGCGGTGGAGCAGCCCTCCCCGGTCCGCCGCGACGAGCAGCGGGTCCAATTCCTCGCGCGTGGTGGCGGCGTCCAGCTCCTTCAGCGCGTCGTCGTAGCGCCCGACGTCCGCGAGCACGCGCATCTGCGCGGTCTGTTGCACGTAGCTGGCGCGACAGCCCGACAGCGCGGCGAGAAGGAGTGCGCCCAGCAGTCGCCAGAAGAGCCGCGATGGAAGGTTGGCGCCCCCGGAGAAGAAGTAGCCCATCCCGCTAGAATAGAACCATTCCGCGCACGGGCGCTCGATGTGAAGGTTGACCTGCTTCGTCGTTCCCGCGTAGCACCTCGAGGTCCAAGGCACCGCATCCCTGGCTGGTTCCTCGGCATCCATTGCTTCACGAAGTACGTCAAGGTGGCCTTCCTCAACGGCAGCTCGCTGCGCCCCCTTCCTCCCGGCGAGTCGAAGACCCCGAACACGCGCTACCTCGACATTCGCGAGGATGACTCGCTCGACGAAGCCCAGTTCACCGCATGGGTGAAGCAGGCCAGCAAACTGCCCGGCGAGCACATGTAGGCGGCCCGCGGGGCGCCAGTCGAAGAGCCTGGGTGCGGGAACACTCCTCCTTTGTGAACCTGGGCTTCAGGGCCTTTTGCGGTCCCGGCGCATAGTCCACGACGAAGCCACGACCTAGCTTTCTCGTGTCGACACAGAGCGCCGTGCCTGCCGTGCGGCCAGGCGCCACCGCCCCTCCGAGGAGAACCCGTCATGGCCATCAGTGAGGAAGCGCAGCGCAACCACGACGCCCTGTTCCCGAATCACACGTCGACATTGAAGGTCACCGACCCCGAGTTGATAGAGGTCTTCGACAACTGGGCCTTCGACGAGGTACTTCGTGAGTCCGTCCTGGACGCGAGGACGCGGCTGATGGTGCAACTGGCGGCGCTCATCGCCTCCCACGCCGTCAATGAGTACCGGGTGATGCTGGGTGGCGCGCTCAACGTCGGCGTCACGCCGGTGGAGGCCAAGGAGATCCTCTACCAGGCCGTGCCCTACGTCGGGATGGCCAAGGTGTTCGACTTCATCCACGCGACCAACGAGGTGTTGAAGGCGCGCGGAGTCCCTCTGCCACTGGAGGGCCAGTCCACGACGACCCCGGAGAGTCGCCGGGAGAAGGGGCTCGACGTGCAGCGGCGCCTCTTTGGCGACACGGTCGACCAGCTCTACAAGAAGTCGCCCAAGGACCAGCTCCACATCCAGGCGTTCCTCTCCGCCAACTGCTTCGGTGACTATCTCACGCGCACGGGGTTGGACTTGAAGACGCGCGAGCTGCTCACCGTCTCGATGCTCGCGGCCCTGGGCGGGTGTGAGGCCCAGCTCGCCGGACACGTCGCCGGGAACCTGGCGGCCGGCAACGACCGGAAGGTCCTCGTCAGCACCGTCACCCATCTGTTGCCGTTCATCGGCTACCCCCGAACACTCAACGCGCTCCGGGTCATCAACGAAGGCACGTCCCCCTGATTCAGGACATCATGTCACCGCCTGCCTCCCGTGCCCGTCGCGCGAGAGCTGGAGAGAGAGCGAACCATGCAGAAGCGCAAACTTGGGAAGAGCAACCTCGAAGTCTCCGCCATCGGCTTCGGCTGCATGGGCCTGAACTTCGCCTACGGGAAGGCGATGGCGCGCAAGGATGCCATCGCGCTGCTGCGCGCCGCTGTCGAGCGCGGCGTCACCTTCTTCGACACCGCGGAGGCGTACGGCCCCTTCACCAACGAGGAGCTGGTGGGCGAGGCGCTCGCGCCCGTCCGTGAGCAGGTGGTCATCGCCACCAAGTTCGGCTTCAGCTACGACGCGAGCGGCAGGCAGGTGGGCAACGACAGCCGCCCAGAGAACATCCGACGTGTCGCCGAAGCCTCGCTCAAGCGTCTGAAGACCGACCGCATCGACCTCTTCTACCAGCACCGCGTGGACCCGAACGTCCCCATCGAGGACGTCGCCGGCGCGGTGAAGGAGCTCATCCAGCAGGGCAAGGTGGGCCACTTCGGCATGTCGGAGGCGGGCATGAAGACCCTCCGCCGCGCGCACGCGGTGCAACCCGTCGCGGCGCTGCAGAGTGAATACTCGCTCTGGTTCCGCAAGCCCGAGGAGGAGGTCATCCCGACGCTGGAGGAGCTGGGCATCGGCTTCGTCCCCTTCAGCCCGCTGGGCAGGGGATTCCTCACGGGCACGATTGACGAGAAGACCTCCTTCGCCAAGGGCGACTTCCGCAACACCGTGCCGCGCTTCACCCAGGAGGCCCGCAAGGCCAACCAGCGGTTCGTGGACTTCATCGGGCAGGTGGCGAAGCAGAAGACCGCCACGCCCGCCCAGGTGGCCCTCGCCTGGCTGCTCGCGCGCAAGGCCTGGATGGTGCCCATCCCTGGGACGACCAAGCTGCACCGGCTGGAAGAGAACCTGGGCGCGGCGGAGCTCCAGCTCCTGCCAGACGAGCTGCGGACTCTCGACGACGAAGCCGCGCGAATCACCGTGCAAGGCGAGCGCTACACCGAAGCCATGGAGAAGCGCACGGGCCTCTGAGGCCGACGAGCGTCGCGCCCCACCCTCGGATGCGACGGCGGTGGGGCGCTCATGAGCGAGGGAGCCGCGTGCGTCAGCCCACGACCGCGGTGGCTTCAATCTCCACGAGGACCCCCGGCTCGAAGAGCACGGAGACGCCAATCAGCGAGGCCGGCGCGGGGACAATCTTCAACTCCTCGGAGACGCGTGCGATGCCGGCGAGGAAGTCGGGCATCAGCTCTCGCTTCCAGTCGACCACGTAGAACGTCAGTCGAACGACATCGCTGAACGTCGCCCCTGCGGCGGCGAGGGCGATGGCGACGTTGCGATAGGCCTGGGCCACCTGTCCCGCCAGGTCCCCCCGCGCGACGAGCTGCCCCTCGGCGTCATACGCAACCTGTCCCGCGATGTGCACCTGCCGGGTGCCGGTGGCAATCGCCACCTGTCGGTACACGTCGGTCTTCAAGAGGCCGTCGGGATTGAGCAAGGTCACTGGCATGTGAGGTCTCCATGAGGAAGTGATTGTGGGACTCATATACCCAGTCCATTGACGAACGGCGTTCCCCACTCCAGCGACGCGGGCGCTACAGTCGCTGGCCACGATGAAACGCACCCAGATGGATGAAATCTTCACCTTCATGTCCGTCGTGGAAGCGGGCAGCTTCGTCGGGGGTGGCCGAGCCATCGGACTGACCCGCTCGGCGGCCGGCAAGGCCCTGACCCGGCTGGAGTCCCGCCTTGGAGTGCGCCTGCTGAATCGCACGACGCGCCACCTCAGCCTCACCGACGACGGCCGCGTCTTCCATGCGCATTGCAAGCAGGTCCTCGCGGCCCTGGACGACGCGGAAGCCAGTGTCGGGCAGCGAACGGGCAAACCCCGTGGCGTGCTGCGGCTCACCCTGCCCGGCGCCTTCGGCAGACTGCTCGTCCTTCCCTTGTTGCGGGACTATCTGCGGACCTGGCCCGAGGTGCAGGCGGAGGTGAGCTTCAGCGACCGCGTCGCGGATATCATCGAGGAGGGCTACGACCTGGCCGTGCGCATCAACGTGACGAGCTCGGACACGCGACTGGTCTCCCGAGTCGTCGCCCAACACCGCGTGGTCATCTGCGCCGCGCCCTCCTATCTCGATGCGCGTGGCGAGCCCGCGACGCTGGAGGAGCTCGCGACGCATGAGTGTCTGCTCTTCAGCAGCGGGGCTCGACGACAGCGCTGGCGGCTGCGCGAGAAGGGCGGCGCGTGGGTGATGGTGGAGGGGAAGAGCCGCCTTCGGCTCGACAGCGGCGAGGCGATTCGAGACGCGGCCGTCGCGGGACTGGGCATCGCCTACCTGCCCGATTTCCTGGTCGACGAAGACCTGGCGAGCGGACGACTCGAGGCGCTGCTGCCCTCTTGCGAGACGGAGTTCGTCCCCATCATGGCGCTCTATCCGAACAAGCGTCATCTGCCAGCGAAGGTGCGGCGCTTCATTGACCTGATGGCCAAGCAATGGAGCGCGAAGTCACCTCTCGCCCAGCCCGTCGACAGCAGGCCTTGACCTTGACACTGGTGTCAGGGGCTAACGTTCGTTTCCAGGAGAGCCGGATGAACATCGGAGAACTCGCCAGACGCGCGGGCTGCAGTGCGCGCTCCATCCGTCACTACGAGAAGACGGGACTGCTCACGTCGAATCGACGCGCGAATGGCTATCGGGAGTTCGACGCGCAGTCGGTCCCCCGGGTGATGCAGGTGGCCCACCTCATCCAACGGGGATTCTCCCTGGTGGACATCACCACCTTTCCCTCCTGCATGCTCCGCGACGTCACGGATGTCGTCTGCCCGCAGGCGCTCGCGCTCCACCGCAAGCGATTGGCGGAGTTCGACCGGCAACTCCTGGAGCTCACGGCGCGTCGAGACCGGCTCGCTCGCGCACTCGGCGCGAACGCCCGCTCCGAGCCCCCCACCCGATAAGGACCTCATGAAGCGTCGCGACCTGATGAAGACCGCCCTCCTGGGCGCGGGCACGCTCCCCTTGCAAGCCGCCCTCGCCGCCACGCCCGAGCGGGGCAAGCAACCTCGTCGCGCATTCCTCCTCGTGCATGGCGCCTGGCACAACGCCCTCCATTGGACGCGCGTCACGGAGGCGCTCTCCGCGCGAGGTCATCAGGTGGTGGCCATCAACCTGCCCGGGCACGGCCTCAATGCGCGCTTTCCCTCGGCCTATGTGAAGGGCGACACGGTGAGCCTCCGCGACGAGCGCTCACTCCAGGCGGACCTCACCCTGGAGGACTGCGCCGCGGCAGTGGTCGCCGCGCTGGAGAAGCTGCGCCAGGGAGCCGGCGGAACGAAGCCCGTCCTCGTGGGCCACAGCGTGGGTGGCGCAGTCATCACCCGGGCAGGCGAGCTGGCGCCACAGCACATCGGTCGGCTCGTCTACCTGAGCGCGTATTGCCCGCTGCGCCTGGGCAGCCCCAGTGGCTACGCGGCACTGCCCGAGGCGCGCACCGGCTACGGAGAGACGCTGTTCCTCGGCGACCCGGGGAAGCTGGGCGCGGTGCGCATCAACCCTCGCGGCGGCACGGAGTACCTGGAGGCCCTTCGCGCGGCGTACTACCAGGACGTGCCGATGGCGGACTTCCTGCCCTTCGCATTCTCCCTGACGCCGGACCTCCCCTTGTCGCTCTGGACCTCCAAGGTCGGAGCGACGAAGGAACGCTGGGGCCGCATTCCTCGCGGCTACATCCGCTGCACCCAGGACCGCGCCCTGGCCCCCGCGCTCCAGGAGTTGATGATTCGCGAGGCCAACGCCTTCACCCCCGGCAATGCCTTCACCGTCGAGTCATTGGCGGCCTCTCACTCTCCATTCGCCTCACAGCCGGAAGCGCTCGTCGCGCTCCTCGACGGTCTTCACTGAGATTCGGGCAGACACAAGCTGAAGCGGATGAAGTGAGGATTGCCTTTTCGCAGCAAGAGGCGCGCAGCTCATTGTCGCGACGTTTGATGATGGCCCCCTCGAAACGCCGAGTGACGCCTCGGCACATTGCCCGACACCCGGCCGCACCCTACCACATGTCTTGCAATATAATATTGACTTGCATGAAATCCAGGCCTGCACTCTACTTGCATCGAACACGGACGTCGACCCATGAAATATGCCACGACTCATGGAGGTTCCGGCATGCTGCCTATTCCCAACCGCCTCTACCGTCTCTCATTGCTGTGCATTGGCATGATTGCCGCGGTGAACTGTGGCCCAGGTGAGGACACGCCCCCTTCCGAACTTGGAGAGCTGGAACAAGGATTGGGGTTGGCGACAATCACTCAATACTCCAACCTGGTGACGAACACGGTCCTCTCCTACGTCAATGGCAAGAAAGCTGTCGCGACCTCCAGCGGGCTGCACTCCGTCTGGGAGTTGAATGGAACGATCTACTACTCGGCTTCGGCGGATGGGGTGTCCTGGTCAAACCCCATCGTGCTGGAGCCTTCCCTGGCGGTGCGCCCCTCGCTCGCCGCCACGGACGATGGGACTCTCGGGCTCGTCTATGTCCGGAACGTGGTGGACGGCAACGGAACCGGCCAGGTCCACTATCGCTCGAGGAGCCCAAGTGGAGCATGGAGCACTCCCTTCAAGGTGACCTCCGACTTCAAGAGTGGCACCGCCAGGAACCCATCGATTGCAGCGCATGGGAGCGACGTCCACTTGACCTGGTCGACCGGCTCCCAGGTGGTCTACGCAACGTTTCCGGCAAGCCAGACGGCGCCTGTCCCCACGGCTTCCGACGTGAATCTCTTCACCCTCTGCTACAGCCACAGCATCACATACCCCAGCATCGCCGTCTCTGACGGTGCCACGCCCTCGTCGGCGCCCATCGTGCGCATTGCCTGGTATAGCTACTCGACTCCTTACGCCGGATGCGGCAGCGAAGGATTTTTCGGACTGTCCGTGGCGGAGAAGCCCTCGACCCCTTCGCCCATCTACTGGCCCAACGTCCTCGCGACCAGCACCCCCGCTGGAGCAAGCCAGACAGGCTCCGTCGCGCTCTCGTTGACGGCGAACCGCTCGACGGGTGACTTCTACCTGGCGACGAGCGATATCATCAATGGCAGCGAGCGAACCGAGTTGCGCTACGAGAACGCGAGAGACCCGAGTGACACCTGGCGCAACCATCTGCTCCTGCCGCGTCGAGCCATCATCGACGTCAACTCCGCCACCCGGGCAGGGCAGTCCCAGTTCCGCATCGTGATTTCGGACTTCACGCTCGGCAGCAATGGATATGGACCCACCCAGTATCGAACCGGGACGTGGACCTCCACGAGCGCCGCTCCCACCTGGTTGGACTCCTCACTCGTCCTCATGTCCAGCAATGGACGCGCTGGCAGTGCGTTGTTCTGGGAGAACGCGAACCAGGCCTTCTACTCCATGTTCGAAGTCTCTCAGGGAGGAACGTCCTACGCCCTCGTCTCCGCATCCGAGCGCATCGGAGATCTCGACCTTGGCGTGGTATTGGGACCCAATGTCGCGCAAGGCAATACGTGCGGCGGGTCCAACAGCTACCAGCCCACTTGCGTGTCGAGCTTCGCGCCGGACCAGGGCTTCTACTGGACTGCGCCTCCTCAAGGCAATTCATACTACGTGATTTCGACGTTTGGCTCGACCTTTGACACCATCCTGGCCATCACTGACGCCGACACCGGTGAAGTCCTGGGCTGTAATGACGATGCCAGCAACACGCGTCAATCCATGGTCCAGACCCCCTTCCTCGTGCCGGGTCAGCGCCTGCGCATCTTCGTGGATGGCTTCAGTTCGGCGTGCGGCGACTTCAAGCTGAACATCCACAGGATTGGCCTGAATGTGGGGTCGAGCCTGGGCTCTCCCATCATGTCGAGCGATACATGCTTCGGCGATAATGATTGGAGCCCGACCTGCGCGTACAGCCCCTCCGCGCTCGATTCCAGCGCGCTCTGGACGGCTCCCGCGACCCGCGCCTACACGTTCTCCAGCGCGGGTTCGAACTATGACACGGTCATCGAGGTCCTCGACCTGGCGAGCGGCACGTCCCTGGCCTGCAACGACGACAACGGCACCTCACTCCAGTCCTCGGTCAGCATCAACCTCCAGCAAGGACAGACCGTGCTGGTCAACATGGATGGGTACAACAGCCATTGCGGTCTCTACTATCTCAACGTGAATTGAGGGACGGAGCCTGGCTCCAGGCATGAGCCCAGGGAGCGCGGGGTGACTTCGCCCGCGCCCCTGGAACAGACGCCGGCCCCTTCATGCCGAGCGCCGCTGCTCGGACGTCGTGTCAAGCGGAAGGGTCACGGTGAAGCAGGTGCCCTGCTCGGCGGAGCTCGTCACCGTGGCCTTTCCCCCGTGCGCTTCGGCCAGGCCCCTCACCAGGGGAAGCCCCAGGCCCCAGCCCTTCTCGGCGCTCTCCGCCGCGGACCTCGTGCGGTGGAACGGCTCGAAGATGGTCTGCAGTTCGTCCGCGGCGATGGGGAGGCCCTGGTTGCGCACCTGGAGCGACACCTGGCGTTCGCTCCGGTCCAACAGGACCTCAATCGGGGTGCCCGGCGCGCCGTACTTCGCCGCGTTGGAGGCCAGGTTCTCGACGATGCGGCGCAGCCCGAGCGGATCCGCCTTCATCTTGAACACGCCCTCCGCCTTCAGGACGAAGCGCTCCGGGTAGAGCGCCGCGAGCTCGTCCAGCGTCTGCGCCGTGACGGCGTGGAAGTCGCATTCGCCCATCTCCAGCGCCACCTGCTTGCCGGCCTGGATGCGGCTTGCGTCCAGCAGGTTCTGAATCATGCGCTCCGCGCGGTCCAGACTCCCGCTGACGCGAGTCACAGAAGTCTGGACGCTCGCGAGGTCCGCATGGCGCCTGCCCAGCAGTTGCACGCTCATCTTCGCCGCCGTCAGGGGCGTGCGGAGGTCATGGGTGAGCGCCGCGACGAACGTGTCCCGGAGGTTCTGCTCGGTCTTCAGCTTCTTTATCTGATTGCGGAGGTTGACCTCCGTCATGATGGACGCCGTCAGCTCCCGCATCACCGTGAGGTCCTGCTCGGTCCACTCGCGCACCTTGGGCTGGATGCAGCAGAACGTCCCCAGCACGTGTCCCTCCGGGTTGATCAACGGGAGCACGATGAGGGCGACGATTCCCCAAGGCCCTGTCGAGGGATGGAATTTCAGGAACACGTCGGCGGGCGCGTTCGAGGAGATGATGGGCTCTCCCTCGAGCGTGTAGCGGCACAGCGAAGCGTCAATCGGCAACGTCCGGGTCTCCTTGAACGGAGACGCCAGGCCGTAGTCCGCCTTGAAGAACTGCCGGTCCGCGTCCACCAGGGACATGATGGTCAACGGGACATCGAGGAGCTGCGCCGCCAGGCGGGCGAGGCGATCAAAAGCCTCCTCCGGGGGCGTGTCCATCAGCCCCGTCTCCCGGATGGCCTGCAACCGGTTCGGATCCCCGAGGCGGCGGTTGCACCGTTGCGTCCGCGCCAGCGAGGCCGCGTCCAGCTCACCCAGAAATTTCATGCGACGACCTTAATGCGAGGAGCCGCGCGGAGGACTGCTGGAATCCCCACGCCCGCTCCTCCGTCTGTTGACCAGCCTACTTGAGACAAGGGGAATGGGATGTTTCGCGGCGCCTCCCCCTCTTTTCTTCACTGAGAGCGAAGAGAAGACGCCTGGGCACCCCGCGGCTCAACTCTTGTGTTTGCCTTTGGGCCGGGACCCCTGCGCGTCGGGCTCGCTCGGCAGGTGCCGCAGGCCCATCCAGCCCAGCGCCACCACGTGCCTCGCCACGTGCTCGAGCGAGATGGGACGGCCCTCCGCCGCCCACCACACCCCCACCTGCGTCACCATGCCGACGAGCGCGTTGGCGTACACCGGAGCGACCTTGGGGTTGAAGCCCGCGCGGCTGAACTCCGCCTGGAAGATGTCTCCCACCCGCTGCGCCAGGTCGTCGATGACGCGGGTGAGGCCCCGCCGGGCGCTCGACGTGGGCGAGTCCCGCGTGAGGACCGCGAAGCCCGCGGGCTCCTCCTTCGCGTAGGAGAGGAAGGCCACCACCGCGCCCTCGAAGCGCTCGCGCGCGCTGCCCTGCGCGATGGCGTCCGACATGCGCTGCACCAGCCCGTCCATCTCCCGCTCGACGATGGCCGCGTAGAGCCCCTCCTTCGCCCCGAAGTGCTCGTAGACGATGGGCTTGGAGACCCCCGCCTGCGCCGCCACCTCTTCGATGGCCGTCGCCTCGTAGCCCCGCGAGGCGAAGAGCTCGCGGCCCACCTCCAGCAATTGGGCGCGCCGCTGCGGCCCCGTCAGACGCTGCTTCTTGGCCACCTTGACCTCTAGGCTACTGGAGCGTAGGTTACCGAATCGTAAGTTACCGGCAAGTAGGCTACCCGCCGGTTTTCGGGAGACCTTCCGTGTACCTCATCCTCTGCGGCCTCGTCTTCGCCGGCGCCTACCTGCTCAACATCCTCGTCATCACCGTGGGTTACCACCGCGCGCTCGCCCACAAGGCGGTCCGGCTGCACCCGGCGCTGCGTCGCCTGCTCGTGGTGGGAGGCAACTGGTTCACCGGGCTGGACCCCAAGGCGTGGGTGGTGATGCACCGGCTGCACCACGAGCACTCCGACACCCCGTTGGACCCGCACTCCCCCATGAACGTGGGGCTCCTGGGCATCGCGGGCGAGCAGCTTCGCAACTACAAGCGCGTCATCGTCGGGCTGATGCGCCAGAAGCCCGAGTACACGAAGTACGCGAAGGACCTCGACTTCCCGCTCAACGCCCTCAACCGAAACAACCTCTGGTGGCTGCCGTACGCGCTGCATGCGGGCGTGGGGCTCGCGCTGGCGCTGAGCGTGGGCTGGGTGCTGGGCGCGGCGTACTTCCTGGGGATGATGAGCCACCCGGTGCAGGGCGGCCTCGTCAACGCGCTGGGGCACGCGGTGGGCGGGCGCAACTTCGACACCCGGGACAACTCGCGCAACAACCACCTGACGGCCTGGCTCATCATGGGCGAGGGCTTCCAGAACAACCACCACGCCTATCCGGGCTCGGCGTCCTTCTCGCACCACCGCTACGAGGTGGACCTGGGCTTCGTGGCCTGCCTCGCGCTGGAGCGGCTGGGGCTGGCGACCATCGACCGCGCCTACCTCATCCCCCGGCCCGAGCAACTGGACGCGACGCAGGCCCGGGCCTGATGACAGCGGTCATCACCCTCGATGACCGCGGACACCGGGGACAGGGCCCCGGAGGCTGACCTGGACGAGGCGCTTCAGAGGGGAAACGGCACACGGGGAGGACGGCGAGAGGCTGGCACACGCCGTGCTCTAGGGAAGTCACGTCACGGACCGGACGACTTCCGGCCCTTCCCCAAACCTCGCC